>JAENXO010000035.1 GCA_016649455.1 Gemmatimonadota bacterium
CAGAAGCGCCAGAACGTCCTGCAGCTGGTCCCGGAACCCGAACGCGCCGCTCGACTGGTACAGGGCGGTCCGCGCCCATATCCGGCATGCGAGAGACTGGTACAGGAACCACCGGTTCAGCGCGATGTTCATGGCCGGATCTGGGGTTTCAACCACCAGCGCCCCGAGGATCCTGTCCCACATGTCATCCAGACGATCCCGGGCGGCGTCCACGGCCGCCGGATCCCGGTACTCGAGGGCGCGCTCCACGGCCGCCTCCCGGGTCTGGTCCTGGCCGAGGGCGAAGTGAAACTCCTTCGTCTCGCCGGCTGCGAGGTCGATGTGAACCATCCACGCCCCGCACGGGTCCCGGCCGGGTATAACCGATCCCGACATTCCGATCCGCTCGAGCGCCGCGGGCCGCTCGGCGCTCCCGTTCTGTCCGAGAAATTCGGTCCGGTCCGTCGTGATCCCGTGCGGCGGCTCGCTCGCCGTCAGGAATGCCACGCGACCGGAGAACGGTTCGTTGAACGGATTTCGAAACAACATCGTTTGATGTGCTGTATCATATTCGGGAACAATGAATTGCGCGTTGGAATCACGGTCACGACCAAGGACCAGTTCCGCGTAGCAGGTGGCGGTGATCCGGCGCGGGAACCGGCGCCCGTTCTCCAGCCGAAGCCGGATGATCTTCACGGGCGCGTCAGGTGGGCAGAACACCGTCAGGTGCTGCCGGAGTCCGTGGCTATCGCTTTCGAATGACGTGTACCCGGCCCCGTGCCGCACCTCGTACGGCCCCTCCGAGCCGCACGGTAGGGGGGTGGGCGACCAGACGTCCGCTGTCTCTTCGTCTCGCAGGTAGATCGCCTCTGCCGGGCGGTCCGCGATCGGATCATTGCGCCACGGCGTCAGGCGGTTCTCGGAGCTGCTCACGGACCAGGTGCAGCCAAGCCCCGACTCCGACACGATGCACCCGAAGTTTGGATTGGCGAGGACGTTGATCCACGGGGCGGGCGTCGGCTGATCGCGCCGGACCCGGATCACGTATTCCCGTCCGTCCCGGCTGAACCCCCCGATTCCATTGTCCAGGATGAGCTCGGACGGGAGCTGGACGGGCACGGTCTCCCGCCGACCGAGCGGCATGGATACGACCGGCACGAAGGGCGGGAGGCGCTCCGGAGAGCGTCGGATCGCGCGCACGCGCTCCCGCACGCTCTCGCCCGTCCCATCCAGCACGACGCCGGCGACGCTTTCCAGCAGGACCCGGTCCCCGGCGTCGCAGGTCTCCGTTCCCACGACGTGGATGCCGCCGGGCCGACCGACCCAGTCCGTCCCTCCCCCGTCCTCGATCGCAGCGGCCAGCCGGTCGCGTAGCGGCCTGGCATACCCTGCCGACTTGAGGTCGAAGAGCACCAGGTCGATCTGCTGGCCGCGCGTGCGCCAGAACCGGTGCGCACGGAGCAGGGCTTCGACGCCCGCGAGCTCGTCCGCGGCAGCGAGATGCACCAGCAGGATCGGATGATCTCCGGAGATACCGTGCTTCCAGAGGGCCGGCTGCGACCTGCGCCATGCGCGCAGCGTCTCCGGTGCCGCCCGCAGCCCGGGGTGCGAACGGAGGAGCAGGGACAGAAGCGGCTGGAAGTCCTCCATTTCGTGGGGCCGGATTCCCAGATCGTCCAGGGTGAGCTGCATGCGCTGCCGCGCCAGGTCGAATGCCGACTCGACGTGGAGGAATGAACGATAGAACTCGAGGATCTCGCGCACCGCCCGGCTCGATTCCGCGGCCACCGTGAGGAAGGCGAAGTGCCTCGACTCCCGGGGAGGGAGCTCGAACCGGCAACTGAGAGACATGATCGGATCGAGAGGCGTGCCGGTCGTTCCCGACAGCATCCCTGGCCCGGCTCGCAACGCGGCCGGCCGATTCGCGGTTCCGCCCCGCCCGACGAAGCGAGCCCGACTCGTCTCGAAGCTCAGGTGAGGGGGTGACGGTCGGTCGGCGCATACGACCGAGTGGGCGAGGAACGCGGGCCTGGCGTCCGGCGCCTGAGGGCGGCGCCACAGGAGAATGGCGTCGTGGCTGTCCAGCCAGGTGCTCTGCACGAACAGCTTCGAGTACGCCGGGTGGCGCGAGTATCCGGCCTGTTTATCCAGCACCACTTCCGCGTAGCTCGCAACCGCGAGGCGGCGGCGCTCCGCCGTTTCGTTGGTCAGCGTCACGATGCGGATCTCCAGGTCGTCGTCCGGTGGCACTGTCACCCGGGTACGCATTCCGATTCCGCCGCGGTGGCCCCGGAATTCAGCCTGGTGGGGCGCGAACTCGACGGTCGCTTCGTCGTCACCCGCCGGGGCCGGAGTGGTAGACCACAGATCCCCCGAATCGAGGTCACGCACGTAGATCCACGTCCCGCCGTCGTCCAGCGTGGGATCGGCACTACAGCGGGTGAGGGCCAGATCTTTCCAGTAGCTCGCCCCTCCACCCCGGCCTGTAAGCCGGACGGAATAGCTCTCGTTCGACAGGAGGTGGGTCTCGGGAAGCGGAGATGCGGGCGATACGCTCCACACGGTCACCGGGCTCGGCAGCGGAGCGGCGCGCGGGGCGGCGCGTTTGTTCGCAGTCCACGACTGGCGAACGGGGACACTCCACGGCACCCGCTCGTGCAACAGGTACTCGATGGCGGCCACGCGCGCATCGGAACCGAACCGGTCGGCAGTGCTGCGACTCGACAGCTGGTTGCCGATCGCGACCAGGATCATGCCCTGGTGGTGCGCCATGTACGAGCGGACGCACCGCGGGCGGGAGAGCTGGAATCGGGCCGGCGGTCCGTAGTCGAGGGCCTCGTACATTCCCATCGGTCCGAGCATGTCGAGGCGAATCAGCGCGCCCAGGTTCCGGATCACCTGCGGGGCGGCGAACGGCAGTGCCAGCAGCGAGGCATACGGCGTGATCACGAGGCGCTCACCCGGGTCGCGCCGCAATCCCAGCTCCGGCACGCCGAACGCCCGGTATTGGTAGCTGGCGTCGCTGCCGAGCTGGTGATAGCCCGACTCGGAGATCCCCCACGGGATCCGGCGCCGTCGTGTGAACCGGATCTGCCGGCGCACGGCGTCCCGGCAGGAGTGGCCTAGCAGCGTGTCCGGCGCCGAGCCCAGGTAGAGCTGAGGGAGGAGGTACTCGAACATGGTGGCGGCCCAGGACAGAAGCACCGGCCGACCGCCGAACTTGGCGTACGGCCGGCCGAGACGTAGCCAGTGCTCCAGCGGAACCTCGCCGCGGGCGATCGCCACGTAGCTCGCCAGCCGCGCCTCGGACGCCAGCAGGTCATAATAGTTCGGATCCAGCTCCCCGTGCGACACGTTGAATCCGATGTGGAACAGGCCACGGCCCCGGTCGTACAGGAACGCGAAGTCCATCTCCTCTTCGAGGCGCTCTGCTTCCCGGGCCGCCTCTGCCAGGCTCCGGACGAGACGCCGCGCCGCGCCGCTCGCCTCCTCCAGACAGATCCCCAGCCGCTCGATCCACGACTCTGCCGCCTCCCGGTCCAAGTCGTCGAGCTCCGCCGTGGCTGCTGCGAGCAACTCCCGGGACCGTCCACGGGCCCAGTCCGCGAGCCCCGGCAGATCCGCCAGAGAGACCGGTTCCGCAAGTCGGCGCGACAGTTCGAACCACTCGTGCTCCCGCCGGGTGCCGGGCTCAGCCGCGCGCAGCGCCGCGGGGGCTTCCGCGAGTGCCGCGATCCACGGATGCAGCACGCGGCACAGCCGGCGGAGGATCCCTACGTGCTGGTGCATCTTGCGCGTCCAGACCCGCAGAGCGCGCAGCACACCCGGGGGATCGCCGGTCGGCACCGTCTCGGCCAGCGCCGCGACGAGGTCGTCGATCTCGCTGAGACGACGTTCTTCCAGGTCACGCAGGAAGTCATAGCAGTCGACCAGGCTGCGAGTGCCCCTGGCGCGGCCGGCCTGCAGCTCCGCCAGGCTCTGCCGCAACGCGGCGACGTGGCTGAGCAGTTCGGGTCCGCCCCATGATTCGAGGACCTCATCCGCCGAGCGGATCGTGTCGGCCAGCGCCTCCATCAGGACGGGGCGGAACACAGGAGTCCTGGCGATCTCGGTGAGGCCGTGGCGCAGCGTAATCAGCGAGACCGCCAGATTGCCGCTGTCCACGGTGGAGACGTATCGCGGCTCGAGCGGTCGCAGGTCCCCCGTGCCATACCAGTTCAGCAGGTGTCCACGGTGTCGCTCGAGGCGCCGCATCGATTCCATCGTGTTGAGGACGAGCGCATCGAGTTCGAGCGGCCCGATGTATCCGAGGTCCCAGGCAGACAGCATCGCCGTGAGCGCCATCCCGATGTTGGTGGGCGACGTGCGGCGGGCCACGGCCCCCACGCGTCCCTCCTGGTAGTTGTCGGGAGGCAGCCAGTGATCCTCCGAGGAAAGAAGCCGCTCGAAGAACATCCACGTCCGGAGCGCCACGTCTCGCAGCAGCTGCCGTTCGTCGGGTTCGAGTTCTCGGGCGGCGGCAGGCCGGCGCGAGACACCGGTCAAGCGGGCAAGCGCGGGGGATGCGAGCCACGGTGCGGCAAGCGCCCCCACCGCGCCCAGCGCCGCGGGATTCCCGGCGAGGGCCGCCGCCAGGCTCGCTACCGCGACGAGCGGTCCGGCCGCCAGCGCCAGCGTGGTCGCAGACGAGGAGTTCCGCCTCTCGATCGCCCGCGCGGTCTGTGCGGCCGTGGTCCATTCCAGCAGCCGGCGGCGGGTGATCGCGAGGCGGATCAATGTGCGGATGATCGCGTCGAGGCTCACGACTGCCAGGTAGGGCAGGAACACCAGGGTGACGAGAGCCCGACCGGCACCCGCCAGCACTACGGGCCCGGCGGTCCGGAACCGGATCCGCTGGCGGAACGGCTCCCAATGCCGCGCCCGCCGGTGCCCGAGCATGCGGCGGGTGGCCGAGGCTGCGCCGAACAGGCCGGGAACCGCCAGCACGAGGAGCGGGACAGTCGTCCACAGCCACGGAGAGCCCATGCCGAGGAACCAGCCGGCCAGCGACAGGGCCAGCAGCGAGGGAGACAGCAGGCTGCGCCGCAGGTTGTCGAGCACCTTCCACCGGTCGAGCATGGAGAGGTCGTTCCGGATCCGTTCGCCGTCCCGGGTCGGCACCGTGAACCACAGCCACGGGAGCAGTTGCCAGTCTCCGCGGATCCAGCGGTGCAGCCGCCTCGCGTACGTCTCCAGGTCCGCAGGCGATTCCTCGAACAGGTGCACGTCCGACACGAGCCCGGCCCGACCGTGGATCCCCTCGAAGAGATCGTGACTCAGAAGCGCATTGTCCGGTGCCCGGTTCGCTAGGCAGCGCTCGAACGCGGCGACGTCCAGGATCCCCTTCCCCGAGTATATCCCCTCTCCGAACAGGTCCTGGTACACATCGGACACCGCGTGCGAGTAGAGGTCGAGCCCCGTGTCCGCATCCATGACGCGCGAGAACAGCGTCGCCTCCCCCCAGTCAGCCATCGTCTCGAGCCCGGGCTGAAGCACCGTATAGCCCGAGCACACCCTTCCCCGCACGTCGAACCGGGCCCGATTCAGAGGGTGGGCCAGCGTCGCGACGAGCCGCGCCGCGGTGCCCGGTGGAAGGTGCGTGTCGGCGTCGAGCGTGATCACGTAGCGAATCCCGGCTAGCTGGCTGAGGTCTCCTTCCACCGGCCGCAAGCGCGTGTCCGTGGCTCCGAGGAGCAGCTGGTTCAGCTCGTGCAGCTTGCCGCGCTTACGCTCCCAGCCCATCCAGCGGCCCTCGCCGGCGTTCCACTCCCGGGACCGGTGGAGAAGGAGGAACGGCTCATGGCCGGCCTGGCCGTACCTGGCATTCAGTCGTGCCACGCCTTCCCCGGCGTGCGCCAGGACCGCCTCGTCCGCCGGCATGCTCTCCGCGGCCGCGTCTGCCCAATCGGTGAGCACAACCCACCGCACGTTGGGGTCGGCGTTTCCCTGGTAACGCACTTCGAGGCTCGTGAGAAGCGCATCGACCTCGCGCTCGTCACTCACGAGGACTGGAATCGCGACGACCGTGCGGGCGTCTTCCGGAACCCCGTCCGACGCATCGAGCTTCGGCAGCACTCGCGGCGGTACCAGAGTCGTGGCCAGCCAGTTCGTCACGCTGAGGGCGACCGATGAAGCGGGAACGAGGCCGAGCAACAGTATGACCGCGAGCCCGGCGCCCGGCACGCTCGTCCGCGCAGCCGCTCCCGCCAGGAGGATCAACAGGAGGAGGGTTACCGCAGATCCGCACACCAGGTACAGGAGCCCGGCGTGCCGCAAGGCGAATCGCTCCCGGCGCGCCCGCCCGGCCGGCCGGAAACTCAGGGTCCTCTCCAGGGCGGACCGCCCCTCGCCCAGCAGCCAGTGGCCGACGTGCCTTTCCAGCGTGTCGATGCGAGCCGGGGCGGACCTGGAGCGCTCAACGACCTGGAGCGCGACGGCCTCTTCGTCCTTCCCGGATCCTCGGGCCAGTTCCTCGACAGTGCGCCGGTACCGGTCCCGCGTCTCGAAGTCCATGCGCGCGTAAATGCCGCTCGGATCTCCCCGCAGGATGGCTTCAACCCGGCTCGTGTTCTCCACGAACCTGCGCCAGTCGTACGCCGACAGCGTCCGCAGACTTCCTATGCCCGCGGCGATGAGAGCCAGGGCATCTGCGGATGTCGCTTCCGGCTCGGGCGCCTCGCGGACGCCGGATACGGAGGTCCCGGCGGCAGCAGGTCCGAAGACCTGGCCCGCCGTCCGGGCGAGCGCATCCAGCACCTCGAGACGGAGCACTGCGGACAACGCCCACAACTCTCCGAGCGTCAGAGACCTCGACTCCTGGTAGCACGAGATGAAGCGCTGCAGCTGGTCGGGGTCCACCTGCAGCCGGGAGTCCCGCTCAGCCACGTGAACCAGATCCAGCAAACGGGGAAGATCGGGCTCCGCGGCTTCGGCGAGACGAGGCAGTCTACGGTAGAACTCGGGGGGCAGTCCGGTCGCCACGAGACGGAGGGCCTCGCGGATGAGATACTCGTTGTCCAGCAGCCATTCCGCGATCCGCGGCTGAGCGTCCACGGCGTTCGGATCCGACTGCAGCGTGCTGTAGACGGCGGCAAACGCTCCGTCCAGCCGTTCGACGCGGCGGCGGATCGTCCGGCCGTGGCCGGGTCGGCTGGAAATCGAGTGGTGCTCGGCCAGATCGAGGGCGATACGTGCGACGGAGTCGTCTGAACTCTCCAGCCGCCTCAGATGTTCCATGGCGCCGGGAGAACGGCGGTGACCATGCTGGACTCGGACTCCGACCCGAGCGGCATCTCTCGCGGGATGTCCTGCAGGACCAGGAGCGGCAGCCTGCCGTGCGCGATCAGGTGGCTCGTCACCGATCCATAGGACCACGGCGAGGCCCCTGAGACTCCATGCGCGCTGACCACGTGCAGGCCGTCGTGTTCGGTCCCGGTCGCCTCGACCAGCGCCCGCGGGACTGACGGTGCTTCCACGAGGCGTGAGCGAATCGACAGACCGGGCGCCGCCAGCTGTTCCTCCATGGCCGCGAGATAGTGTCGCGCCACCTCGCGGTGGATGTCGATCAGGCGCGTGCGGCACGCCCGGGCCACGAAATCAGCAGGCCCGCGCTCGGGCAGTTCCGGCACCGACACCACGTGCACGAGCTCGATCGCGCCCCCGCCGGACCGGGCGATGCGTGTGCCGATCGACAGTGCCCAGTCCGACCGGCGGGACAGGTCCACGGGCAGGATCACCAGCCGGTACGACCCGGCCTCCGGTGTGTCCGCTTCCGGAGGCGGACCGGCGCGGGCCAGAAGGATCGACACGCCAGCCCGCGCCACGATCTTCTGCGCGATTCCGCCCAGACTGAATCCGTCGGCTCCGCCGTGTCCGTGCGAGCTCAGTGCAATGAGGTCGGCTTCCCAGCGCCGCGCTTCGAAGATGACCTGCCGGGCGGGCTTCCCCTCCGCGACCACCGAATCGACGTCGAGTCCGGCGGCCTGGAATCGCTCGGCCACCTGGTCCAGGTACGAGCGCGCCTCCGCCCTGTGCAGCCGCCATTCGACGCTGTCACGCGACAGGCCTCCAGCGCGGCCATGCTCCAGCGTGTGCAGCAGCCGCACCGACGCCCCAAGGGAAGCGGCCACGCGACGTGCGTGCGGAAGAACGGACTCGGCCGTGAGGGAGCCGTCCAGAGGTACCAGGACGCGACGAATGGGAACCATCTCGTTCGATCCATGAGTGACGGAAAGGTGAGCGGACCGCACGGGATTCTTGGACGAGGAGCGATCATCCGAAGGAGACTGCGCGCTGCTTGGCCCGTTCACGGCTTTCGACGAACATGTGTACACTGCGGGGGCCGAAAAGATCGCCGCGTCCGACCTGGCCAGCCGACGCGAACTACTCCCCGCCAGGCTCCTCGGAGTCGAGCTGCGCCCGCGACTCCGCCAGCACATCGTCATACCGTCTCTCCAGCGGGAGCAGATGTCCGCGACAGCGATCCACGACGTGCTCCGTCCAGTCCAGGTACTCGCGGCGTCGGTTCAGCGACCAGCCCGCGGCGGGAGCGAATCCCACATCGCGGACGTTGCAGATCTTGTCGGCGATCCGGATCAGCTTCGCGTCCGTCTCCATGTGCCTGGCCTGCTCCAGCTGGGCTTGCTTCCGTTGCTCCTTCGGGAGGGACCCGTCGTCCGTGACCGCCTCCACCAGCCGACGTATCCGTGGACCGAACTCCCGCTCCAGGTCTTCCGGCGTCGCGTCCGTGTCCTCGAGCGTATCGTGCAGCAGCGCGGCAGCGAGGATCTTGTGGTCCGTCACGCCGACTTCCGCCAGCTCGGCCGCGACGGCGATCGGGTGGTTGATGTAGGGGGACGCTTCCTCGCCCTTACGACGCCCGAACCGGTGATGGTCCGCCGCGAAGCTGAGGGCACAGAACAGGAGCGGGAGGCTGGTGGTTGGTTGATTTGTCATGACTCGCCCGTCCCCTCGTCCTCGTCCGGGGTCCAGGCCTCGCCCCATTCGTCTATCGCGCGGCGCCTGCTCTCCTCCACCTCGCGGATGATGCGGCGCGCTTCGCGCTCGGCGGGATCTTCAATCGGCAGCAGCCGTTCGGTGGCGCGCACCTCGTAGTCGAACAGCAGGCGGCGCAGATCGCCCAGTCGATGCAGGACGAAGGGCAGCGCCTCCGCCAGTCGATTCTCGTCTTCCAGACGCTGGATCAGGTCGGCGAACAATACGAGTTCGAGCCGCACCCGCTCCTCCGACGGGGGGCCGGCCCGGCGTTCTTCTTCGTGGTCGTTGTGTTCAGTCATCTCCTCAAAAACCCCTCGAAGGGCGCGAGGTGCCCAGCAGAGTACAGAAGGCGCGGCGGGTCCGCTTGCCAGCAGAACCGTGGCCTGCGAAGGTGCTCGAATGAATATGCGAACAGTAGTCCTGCTTCCGGCATTCGCGTTAGGAGCCACCGGCACGCTTCGGGCGCAGACGGACGAGAAGCCCAGGCCCGTGGAGTCCGTGGATCTCGAGCGCTACGCCGGGCTGTGGTATGAAATCGCCCGGATCCCGAACCAGTTCCAGAAGGACTGCGCCGGCGCCGCGACGGCGACATACGAGCTGCGGGACGACGGACGAATCGACGTCATCAACCGGTGCACGAAGGACGACGGCAAGGTCAAAGAAGCCCGCGGAGTCGCCCGCCTCGACGACGAGGGCGGTGCGAGGCTCGAGGTCAGCTTCTTCAGCATCTTCGGCTGGCGCCCGGTCTGGGCGGACTACTGGATCCTGGCCCTCGGCGAGGACTACGAGTATTCCGTCGTCGGCGAGGGAAGCCGGAAGTACGGATGGATCCTCGGCCGCAACCCGACGCTCGACGAGAGCCAGTTTGAGGCCCTGTTCCAGACGCTTCGCGACCAGGGATACGACCCGGCGGAATTCGAGGTGTTCGACTCGGCAGCGGCGGCGTCCGCGGAGGCTGGGAGCCAGGGCCTGCCCTAGACTGTCGCCCGCGCCATTCAGGCGGCCACGCCTACTGCTTCAGAGCGTAGAGCCGCCCGTCGATTCCGGCGACGTAGACTACTCCGCCCACGATCGCCGGCGTCGAGAACACGCCCCCGGTCAGATAGCCCTCGATCCTCTCCGGAGTGAACTCCCACAGGCCAGTTCCAGTCTCCTGGTCCACCGCGAAGAAGCCGGGTCGGAGCTCCACCCCCTCGAAGTAGTACGGGGAGGCACTCAGCCCTCCAATATAGACCACGTCGTCGGCCAGTACGGGATCGCTCCACGACCAGCCACCGGTCCGGAACTCCCAGATCGTGCTCCCGGAATCCGCATCCAGCGCGTAAAGCGACAGGGCATCCGAACTGCCGATGTAGAGGACGCCGCCGTCGAACACCGGCGCGGACTCGACCCACGAGCCATCCTCGTTTACGTGTTGCCACTGCTGGTCTCCCGTGCCCGCATCGAGGGCGAACACGCTGGCGCTGCGGCTGCCCGCGAACACCTTGCCGGCTCCGATCGCAGCTGCCCCCTGCACGAGCCCGCCCGTGTCGAAGCGCCAGAAGAGGGTGCCCTGCATGGCATCGACCGAGTACACGTGACCGTCCCGGCTCCCGAACACGATGTTCCCGCCATCCGCGACCGGGGTCGAGCGGATCGGACCGTCGGTCGCAAAGCGCCAGAATTCCAGTCCGGTGTCGTTGTAGATCGCGTACAGGACCCCGCTCGCGCTCCCGACATAGATCACACCCCCGCGATTCATCGGAGAGGAGTGGCGGTAGTCGTAGGAGTACGGCGGATCGGTCGCCGGCAGCACGCGCTCGAAGCCCGCACTGCCGAGGTCGAAGCGCCAGAATTCCTTCCCCGAATCCAGGTCCAGCGAGTACAGGTACCCGTCATCACTCGCGAATACCACGTGCTCGTCGACGACCTCCGCACCCGAGCGAATCATCCCGCCCGTCTTGAACCGCCACACCACCTCCCGGGTCTCGATGTCGAATGCATAGAACCTCGAGTCGTCGGTACCGAAGTAGAGGACCCCATCGTGGTAGGTCAGTGGAGCCCAGATCTGACCACCGATTTCCTGGCTCCACAGCAGATCTCCGGGGTCCGGGCGCAGCTGTGCGAGCGCGGTGCCGGTCGACAGAACCAGCAGGAGGCTGGAAAGGGCCGCTGTGAGGATCGGGCGTTTCATCGCTTGAGCTCCCAGTCTTTGAGGGCGAGATAAGACCGAATATAGCAAACCGCGATCGGAACTGCGGACCGCGGGCCGGTTACGTGTCCATCATGCGATGCACCTTCTCGTCGATGTTGGTTCGCGCGTTCCTGGTCGGAGTGCTCGTAAGTGCGGGCGCGGCGGGCGCTCCGGCCGTGGTCTCGGCCCAGGAATCCGGCCCGGAATTCGTCGGGCCTCCGAACCCGCCCCTGTATGACGAGGCGCGCCTCGAGCGGATGCTCGCGGCAGCCGACGACCTCCCTGCCCTCACCAGCCTGCTGATCGCCCGCAGCGACTCCCTTATCGTCGAGCGCTACTACAACGGCATGCGGGCGGACCAGGCAGTCAACGTGAAGTCGGTCTCCAAGACCCTGCTGTCGCCGATGGTGGGAATCGCGATCCGCGACGGGCTGCTGGAGGGGGTGGAGCAGCCGCTGTCCGAGCTACTGCCGGACTACTACGAGCGGCTCCGGGCGCGTGACAACCGGGACCCGCGCAAGGAGGAGATCCGGCTCCGGCACCTGCTCACCATGCAGACGGGGCTCGAGACGACCTCGTTCGGCAACTA
>JAENXO010000082.1 GCA_016649455.1 Gemmatimonadota bacterium
GCCGCTCTGACGCCCGAAAACGAGCGCTGGCTGCAGGAAGCATTACGCGATAGCTGACCCGGTCTGAAAGAAGGAACCCGACCGGGTTCTCTCGGTATCATGTCGGTTTGGAGGTGAGGATTCGAGCGCCGGCGACCCGGATGGGTCGTGGATCGCCGCTCTCTTCGTCTCGTCTGAACAGCGACGGGAGGAACATGTTCTTCGACGCACGTGCTCTTGATTCATTTGACCAGTATCTCCAGGACGTTGAGCGGTATCCTCTCATCGAGAACCCGGAGAAGGAACGCGAAATCGCCCGGCGCGCACGCGCCGGTGACCGCGAGGCAGCCGAACGACTGGTAACGGCGAACCTCAGGTTCGTCATTTCGTACGTAAAGAAGTACCAGGGCCGGGGCCTGAATCTCGCCGAGCTCGTCTGTATCGGAAATGAAGGACTGCTCAAGGCGGTCAAGAAGTTCGATCCGGACAAAGGGGTGAAATTCATCTCCTACGCCGTGTGGTGGATCCGGCAGACGGTGCTCCAGGCGTTGGCAGAGCAGACCCGCTCGGTCCGGATTCCGTTGAATCAGAATTCCAACCTGGTGAAGCTGTCGCGCACCGAGACGGCCCTGACGCAGAAGTACGGGCGCACGCCGACGGATCGCGAGATCGCGGAGGAAATGAAGGAGCCGGTCGAGACGGTGCGCGCCCTGCGGCGCGTCGCTTCCGCCGAGCTCAGTCTCGACGCTCCGCTGGACAAGTCGGATCGGGACAGCGCTTCGTTTGGAGAGCGGTTCTCGGGCGCGGATGAGACGGACATCGAGCAGGATGTCGAGGCACAGGCCCGACGGGAATTCCTGGAGAAGATGTTCGAAAAATACCTCACGGAACGCGAGCGGAAGATCCTCGTCCTGTACTACGGGCTGGATGACGGCGAGGAGATGACGCTGGAACAGATCGGCGAGCTTCTCGGCGTCACGCGGGAACGGATCCGCCAGATTCGAAACCGAGCGTTCGACAAACTCCGCGGCTCGATGCACGGGGACGCACTGGAAGGATTCTGGCGGGCCAGCGCCTGACGATTACCACCCGGCCGGCTGGTCACGAAATGCCGAAGGGGCGGCGGATCTCTCGATCCGCCGCCCCTTCATGCATCTCCGAGCCGGGTGTACGTACCTTCAGGCCGAGACCTGTTTGTCCCGCCCACCCAGGGCTCGCCACGGCGCAACCAGCAGAAATATGCCGACCGCCAGGATCGCGCTCACGACGCACCACATGCAGACCGCGTGCAGCACGAACAACTCGATCGCCGTGAGGTAGATCGAGAAGCCGAGACCGCCGAGCGCCGCCAGCGCCAGGAGCCGGCCGGGCAGGCTCGTCTCTTCACGTCCCGCCTGCTGCACGAGTGCCAGCATGAACACCGCGCCGTAAAACGCGACTCCCCACGCCGGGACCGAGATCCCCAGGAATTTCGCGTATTTTGATGCCTGGACGGCCTCGCAGGAACCCGCTCCACACGCCAGCACCCCATAGAATCCCATGTGGTACAGCAGCAGGTAGACGGACACGAACAGGCCCACCAGCGCGAGAAGCGATACGCCCCGGTACCGGGCGGCGGCGCTCACTCGCCGGCAGGCGCTGCGGCCGCGGCCGCGGCCTCCTGCTGGATGACCTGCTCCAGGCCCTGGTACGAATAGAACTGGTTCGTCCGGGGCACGGCCTGTCCGTTGATGAAGACCGTCGGCGTGCCGGTCACGCCGAGATCCACTCCGAACTGCTTCGCCGAGAGAATGCGTCTCGTGTTCTCGCGCTTGTCGAGGCAGCTCTTGAAGTCACCCGTGTCCAGCCCGATGTCCTTCGCCAGATCTACGAATGCGCGGGTCGGGTTCGTTTCGGTCGCCCAGCTTTCGACCCGGGCGAAGATCATGTCGTGCATCTCCCAGTACTTCCCCTGCTCCTCCGCGCAGAGCGAGGCGACGGTAGCCGGGAATGACCCGTCTCCGAGCGGAAATTCAAAGGACACCCAGCGCAAGGGACCGCCGGGAACCGCGTAGTTCCGGCGCAGGAGCTTGCCGACCATGGAGTTGAATTCCCGGCAGTGCGGACACAGGTAATCCGAGAAATCGTAGATCGTCACTACCGCGTCGTCGGGTCCGATCGAGGTTCCCGAATTCGGGTCCGCTACAATACCTGCTGTCTGGGCGACAGCGAGCGGGGGAAGCTCGTCGGCTTCTCCTCCGGACCTGCCGGCAGTGAAAAGCCACCCGACGCCGACCAGGATTACGACCCCGAGCGTCACGTAGAACCACTTGCTCCCGCCACCCTGATTCTGCTGTCTTGCCACCACACACTCCTCGGTCAATCGAAGTCAAACGCCATCCTTCATCGCCCGGTCCACGAACCGGCCGGCCGATAAGATACGATCCGGGCTGTTTTCCGCGAGTACGCCTCGGCTCACGTCACCAGCAATGCGATGATCGCTGCCGCCACGATCAGGGTGACGAAGCCGATTCCGGCGAGTCTGACCCACTCGGGCAGCCCGTCCGATTGCACCTCCGTCACTCTCGAAAGCCTGGGAAGCAGGGTCGTCGACCAGCGCTGCTCGATCTCTTCCACCAGCTCCCGCCATGCTCCTTCGTAACCACTGTCGAGACGGCCGAGCGTCGCGCGCCAGTCTTCCGCGGCCTCCCTGACCTCGACATCGTCCTCGCCCGGCGGGCCCGCCTCGAATTCCTCGAGCCGGGCAAGCAGCTTCTCCTGCTGCTCCTCGAGCCCTTCGAACCGGACCCAGAGCCGTTCGAACGGAGCTCTCATGCGCTCCACGACCGCGTCGCGCTCCGACGGATCGATCCGGAATTCCCGATCGGCCCGGCTGGTGCCGGCCTTCATCGACAGCAGCCTGTCGACCTGTTCGTCGTACACGGCCAGCGTCCGGTCGGTCGCATTCGCCACGGCAGCCCGCGTGTCCTCCTGCAGCCCTACCGCATCCATCGCGATCACGGCGCGACGCAGGCTGACGGCACCGCCCGCGGCGGATTTGCGCAGCAGCAGCGGTCCGAGGGCGATCTCCCCGAGCTCCTGGAAGTGAAGCTCGAAGAAATCGGCCGGGAGCAGGGCTCGCGACTGGAGTTCTCCCGGCACGTTGGCGGCAGCTCGCTCGGCGACCGCCTGAAGCGAGCCAGCCGCAAGCGAAAACTCGGGGAGTTCGGCGGCATGCGGCGCGGTTACTTCCTTGCGGGCGAACAGCTCCAGGGGCGGCGGTTCTTCGGCGGGGCTCGGCCGTTCCTTGCGGGCCGTCCTCGCCAGGGAGATCACCTCCTCCGGCAGCAGGTAGCGGAGGTTCACATGCGTGTCGTCCCCGCGCATGAGGATGAGCGCATCCCCGCCGGGCTCGTTGGGTTTCGCGAGCTGCCGCTTCACGCGCTCGATCGGCCAGACGAGAGACCACTGTTCCCGTCCCGAGATCAGATACAGAGCGCGGCGCGTGGCGGCCACCACGAACAGACCGTTCAGCCGGCGGCCGTCCAGTCGACCGCTCGCGGCACACGCGGCAGTGAACAGCACGACCTCGTGGCCGAGCTGACGCACAAGGCGCCGGCGCACCTCGGTGAGATCGACCGCCTGCCCGACCCAGGCGTCGAGCCGATCGAGGGCATCGCCCCCCCCTTTGATCACCACTGCACCTGACGTCCCGAACAGCAGGATCATCCCTGAGCGTCGCGACACGAAGAACACCTCCGCCCAGCGGAAGAACAGGTCTCCGCAGTGCAGGCCGTCGACGGTCGGCGCAACGCGAGCGCCGCGCTGGACGCCGCGTCCCTCGGCGAACACATCCAGGGTCAAGGCGTCGTCAATCATTCGGCCAGAATCCGCACGATTTCTTCCGTATCCGAGAGATCTTCCACCACTGCGTCCGGTCTGTGGGATCGGAGCTCGGCGGGTTCGTGCCGGCCGGTCGCCACCGCCAGCACGCGCGCGCCGCTCGCCCGGGCGCACTTGATGTCTTCCGGCGTGTCGCCGATTACGACGGCTTCCACGACCCGGAACCGCTCACCGAAACGCTCCGACGCTCGAGCCACCGCGAGAGGCGGCAGATCTGCCCGGCGACCGGAGTCGGACCCGAATGCGCCGAATTCGAACACCTCGGAGATGCCCGCAGCTCGGAGCTTGCGCCGCGCACCTTCCTCCATGTTCCCCGTCACGAGCCCGATCACGAATCGCTCGTCCGCGATCAACCTGTCCAGCAGCGGTCGGACACCGGCGAAGACTGACACCTGGCCGTCACGGTCCGCGAGCTCCTGGTCGAGGTGTCTGTAGTAGGCCGGCCAGAGAGTGGGAAACCTCGCTTCGATCCACGGATTCGTCTTGCCGCGCGCACGCAGCAGGTCTCGTACGATCGATGGGTCCGTCCGCCCGTGAAAATCGAATCCTTCGATCGGACCGGTCTCTCCGTACACCTGGATCATCGCCCGGGTCAGGGCTGCCCGCCCGGCCCCGAGTGTGTCGACGAGGGTCCCGTCGATGTCGAACAGGAGCGCCCGCGCCACGTCAGTCCGCTCCTTCCGCAGACCGATTCCGGACCTCGGCCGCAAATCGCTCGAACAACCGGAGATTCGTTCCGGAAGAGTCCTCGAGTTTGCGCTCCGGATGCCATTGAACGCCGACCGTCCACGCAGCACCTGGTGCCCGATGCTCGACGGCCTCGATCAATCCGTCGGGTGCCCAGGCTACGGCGGTCAGCCCATCCGCGAGTGTCTCGATCCCCTGGTGATGAGCCGAGTTCTGCACGAAGTCGTCAGCTGGAAACACTCCGGACAGCAGTTCCTCCTCACTCGAGCGGATCGAGTGGATCTGTCCGGCGAACTCCCGGAACCTGTCATGATCGATCGTCGTGCCCATCCGGGTCTCGAGATCCTGATACAGGGTGCCCCCGAGGGCCACGTTCAGCAGCTGCAAGCCCCGACAGATCGCGAGAACCGGGAGCCGGCGTTCCAGAGCCCGCTGCAGGAGAGCGAACTCCATGGCATCCCGCACCGGAGATACCGTCCGGGCGCCGTCCGGCGCGGCTCCGTAGCGCGCCGGGTCGACATCTTCTCCCCCGGACAGGACGAGACCCGACGACAGATCGAACAGTCGGTCGCGAACCCCGGGATCGTCCAGCGGCGACAGAACGAGCGGCAGCAGACCTGTCGCACCGAGAGCCCGCAGGTATCCGACCTCGACCATGACGCGGGGCATCCCGATATCGCTGTCGCGCACGGGCATGGTGAGAGCGACGAACGGTTCGGTCATCGCTCCCCACCCAGCCAGGCTCGGAACAGGGCCGGATCGAGGTTGCCGCCCGACAGGACCGCGCAGGTCTCACCTTCCGCCGCCATCGGCACGCGGCCCGAAAGAAGCGCGGCAACCGTCGCTGCGCCGCTCGGCTCCACTACCAGCCGCTGCCCGTAGCACCACACGACCGCGCGGCGGATGCTCTCATCGTCAACCAGGACCACGTCGTCCACATTCTCCTGAACGTGGGCGAACGTCAGATCTCCGGGACGAACCGGCTTCAGGCCATCCGCGATCGAATCGACCTGCTCGAGCGTGATCGGGAAGCCGACATCGAGCGAGCGTCTCATCTTCGGGGCACCTTCCGGCTCCACGCCCACGATGCGCGTCCCGGGAGACAGCGCGCGGATCGCCGCAGACACACCCGCGATCAGACCGCCGCCGCCGATCGGGACCAGGACCAGTGCTAGCGGTCCTACTTCCGGTCTCGCGTTGACCCGCCTTGCCCGCTCCTCGGCCAGCTGCTCGTGGATCTCGAGTCCGGCCGTCCCCTGCCCGGCAATGATCTCGGGATGATCGAAAGGTGGGACCATGACCCCTCCTTCCTCCGCCAGGATCGCCTCGGCCCGAGCCTTCCGCTCAACCGTCGTGGTACCCGCTTCCTCCACCCGGGCACCGTAGGCGAGCGTCGCGGCCCGCTTGACCGGGGGAGCGTCGGTCGGCATCACGACCGTGGCAGGGACGCCGAATTCCCGCGCGCTCCAGGCAACGGCCTGGGCGTGGTTGCCGGAGGAATAGGTGACGACACCGTCGGACAGGGCACTCGGGTCCTGCGCTGACAGGAAGTTGTACGCTCCGCGCAGCTTGAAGGCGCCGACGTGCTGCAGGCTCTCGGCCTTCAGCCACAGCCGGCCGGACGGCCGGTCGTCCGCCGTCGAGTGCCCCGACGCACCACTGGCGAACGGCGCATCCAGCAGCGGGGTCCGACGCGCGACGGGCCGGATTCGCTCCGCGGCTCGACGGATCGCATCGAGACCGACCAGGCTCGCTGGCGACTGACTCAACTCACGACTCCGGAGAATCTGCGGTCGGGCTTTCAACCGCCGCGATTTCGGCTGTCAGGGTCTCATCCCCTCCGCCTTCCTGATCCAGTTCGACCAGTTCCTCCAGCTCGTCATCGTCCAGGTCCGGAATAATCCTGGCCACGTCCATCACCTCGTCGCGTCTGTCGAGCGAGACCAACCGGACACCCTGCGTGTTTCGGCCGATTACGCGGATCTGCGACGCCGACTGGCGGTTAATCACACCAGCCCGGGTTACGAGCATCAACTCGTCCTCGTCGGTTACCTCCTTGACCGCGATCACTTCGCCCGTTTTCGGCGTCAGACGGAGATTGATCAGACCCTTTCCGCCTCGCCGCTGGGTCCGGTACTCGCCCACGGAGGTCCGCTTGCCCATTCCGAGCCGGGTCACCGTGAGGACCGAAGCGTCCCGCCGGTCAACGACCATTCCGACCACCGCATCGCCCTTCGCAAGGCGAATCCCCCGGACACCGCGCGTCGCCCGCCCCATCACACGCGCGTCCGATTCGGCGAACCGGATCGATTTTCCGAGTCGGGTCGCGAGGAGAACGTTGTTGTCGCCGCTCGTCAGCTGGACGTCGATCAGCCGATCGCCCTCGACGATGTTGATCGCGTTGATACCTACGGTCCGCACGTTGGAGTAGGCCGCGAGACTCGTCTTCTTCACCAGCCCGTCCTGCGTGGCGAAGAACAGGTACTGGTCTTCCGGAAACTCCCTCACCCGGACGATCGACGCGATCTGCTCGTCCTTCTCGATGTTCAGCAGGTTCACGATCGGCTTGCCGCGAGACATGCGGGAGGCCGGCGGAATCTGGTGCACCTTCAGCCAGTAGAGCTGGCCATGCGCCGTGATCACGAGCAGATAGTCGTGGGTCGAAGCCACGAACAGGTGCTCCACCCAGTCCTCTTCCTTGGTGCTCATCCCCGCGATCCCGCGTCCGCCGCGTCGCTGCTGTCTGTAGGTGGCCGGCGGGATCCGCTTGATGTAGCCCTCGTGGCTGACCGTGATCACCATCTCCTCGTCGGCGATCAGGTCCTCGGCCCGGAAGCTCGCTGCCGTGCCCACGATCTCGGTCCGCCTGTCGTCTCCGTACCGATCCGTGAACTGACGGAGCTCCTCGCGAATCATGGACATCCGCAGTTCGCGCGAGTCGAGCAGGGCTTCGAGCTCTTCGATCAGCGCTCGCAACTCCCGCAGCTCATCCTCGAGCTTCTCGATCTCGAGACCCGTGAGTCGCGACAGGCGCATCGCGAGGATCGCGCCCGCCTGTTCCTGGGTCAGCTCGAATCGGGACTGAAGATTGTCGGAGGCATCCGGGGAGTCTTTCGACCCGCGAATGATCGCGACGACCTCGTCGATGTTGTCGACTGCGATCTTGAGCCCCTCGAGGATGTGCTCGCGAGCCTTCGCCGCCGCCAGGTCGTGCTCGCTCCTTCGCACGACCACCTCGTGGCGGTGATCGATGAAGTGCTGGAGGATCTCCTTCAGGTCCATCACCTTCGGAACGCCGTCCACCAGCGCGAGCATGATGACGCCGAACGTGGACTGCATCTGCGTGTGCTTGAACAGCTGGTTGAGGACGATCTGCGGAATCGCGTCCCGCTTCAGGTCCACGACGATTCGGATTCCGTCTCGATCGGACTCGTCCCTGAGATCCGCGATGTCCTCGGTGCGACGGTCCCGGACGAGCTGCGCGATCTGCTCGATCAAGCGGCTCTTGTTGACCATGAACGGGATCTCGGTCACCACGATCCGCTCGCCGACGTTCGGCCGCTCCTCGAAGTGGGCCCGTGCCCGGATCACTACTCGTCCGCGACCCAGCGTGTAGGCGTCCCGGATCCCGTCCAGCCCGTACACCAGGCCGGCGGTCGGAAAGTCCGGGCCCTTCACGTGCTCCATCAGATCTTCGACCGTGGCGTCGGGGTCCTGGATCAACAGATCGACCGCCGCGACGACTTCCCGGAGATTGTGCGGAGGAATGTTGGTGGCCATCCCCACCGCGATTCCCGATGAGCCGTTGATCAGCAGGTTGGGAGGCAGCGACGGCAGGACAACGGGTTCCTGGAGCTGATCATCGAAGTTCGGGATGAAATCGACCGTGGACCGGTCGATGTCGGACAGCATTTCCGTCGCGATCGATTCCAGACGCGCTTCGGTGTACCGATACGCCGCTGCACTGTCACCATCGATCGAGCCGAAGTTTCCCTGGCCGTCGATCAGCGGATAACGAAGCGAGAAGTCCTGCACCATCCGGACGAGCGAATCGTACACGGCGGAATCGCCGTGTGGATGGTACTTGCCCAGTACGTCACCCACGACCGTCGCGGCCTTCTTATACGGTCGGCTCGGCGACAGCCCGAGCTCGTGCATCGCATACAGGATACGTCTGTGAACGGGCTTGAGCCCGTCCCGCACGTCGGGCAGTGCCCGCTGCACTATGACGCTCATCGAGTAGTCGATGAACGACTCCCGCATCTCATCTTCGAGCAGACGCTGCTCGATCCGCTCCGTGCGCTCTTCGATCTCCATGGACTCCGCTTCGCGATCGGTTCACCGGGTTCCGGGCTCCGTCCAGTGGACGGGGCGC
>JAENXO010000272.1 GCA_016649455.1 Gemmatimonadota bacterium
CCAATCGTCGAAGATCCGTAGCGCTACCGGCCCTCCCTCGTCGACAAACGCCTGCACCATGTCGTCAGTGCGCGTACCGCGGGTCTTGCTCGCCTGATAATGCGTTCGCAGCGCGCCGTCGAACGCCTCGTCGCCGAGCGATTCGTACAGGGCGGCGAACATCAGTCGTCCCACCGAATACGAGAAGTCGGTCATTTGCTCGATGCCAAAGTCACGCAGGGGAACGTGCCCGCATGGTTCGCCGCTTCCGCATCTTTCCAGTAAGCGTTCCGCCGTTCGTTCAAGGGCCGCGGGCTCTCCCTCCCACCCATCGATCTCGCGGGCCAGCCGGCCCTGGAGAAATGTCGCCAGGCCCTCGTTCCACCGCGGGCTGGGTGTGTCCAGGTCTACCGCGTTCCACAGGTGGGACATCTCGTGGTAGAGCTCCTGCGTCCGATCCGCGTCGCGGAAAGCGCCGGCCACCTGGATGATGCCGCCGGTAAGGCTCGCCTGTGAGCCCCACCCGTCCGGGATCTCCATGATCGTCAATGCGAGAGGTCTATCGAGCGGGCCGAAGATCTCCTGGTAGCGCTCCGCGGCCTGACGGGATGACTCGAGCATCGCCCGGCCGCCGACGCTGTCCTCGGGGAAGTGGAAGATCCGCAGCCCGTCCGCGCTTGCGATCTGATAAGGGGCGATCGTGACGATGAGGTACGGCGCAGGAGCGCGGCTTCGGTAGTGCCACGTGACCCGGCCATCGCTCACTGTGCGCCCGATTTCCTCGCCGCCCGTGGCTACCACGAGGTCCTCCGGCACGGTCACGGTCGCCTCGAAGTCGAACAGCGCGAACGGTGCGGCACGGTTCACCTCCGCGGAGGGAACGCCCACGACGGGGAACGCCAGCGCGTCGCTTCGCAGGATGGTGAAGTCCCGGCTGATGTGATCCCTGACGTACAGCATTCCGGTCTCGGCGTAGCCGACGAGGTGGCCCTCGAACTCCACGGCTATCCGGGCGGACTCTCCCGCCGGAAGCGGCCTCGCCAGATCGACTTGAATCACATTGACCTGGAAGGTCTCCCAATCCTCGAAGGAGGTGATCCGCTGGTGATGGGTCAGATCTCTTCCGTCTTCCGCGCGGACGGCGCTTACTCGCAACAACCGGTTCAGCAGGAGCGGGACGAGTGAGACTGCGGCATCGGACGTATTCCGCAGAGTGAGTGTCGCCGTTCCAGAAATGCGCTCGGCGTCGAAGTCGGGCTGGACGATGAGCTCCATGTGGGTCAACTGGGGCAGTGCCAGCTCGGAGGGTGGTTGCTGCGCGGAAGCCGGAGACGCGCTGCCGACCGCCGTGATCAGCGCGAGAAGACAGCAAGAGTTTCTGACCGCACTCAGCATGATCACACACTCCCGTTGAGCCCAGAGTTCCGGAAACGTTAGCGCAAACCCGACGCGGATGACACCTCACTTCACCCGGTGGCAGCACCTTCCTGTCCGGTGGCGTCCCGTCTATAGTGGACCCGAGGCGATCGTCTGGATCTCCGCCCATATCCGCCACAAGGACACATATGCGACCCCAGGCCTTACTGGCCCTCGCGCTGCTGCCGGCCGGATCGATGGCCACGTCCGGTCCCGATATCGAGGCCCGGATTCGACATGCGCTGGATGAGCCGCCGCCCGAGATCCAATTCAACGACAATCGCGTAGCGGCGGGGCAGCTGGAGAACGGAGTGCTCGCGCTCCGATTGGAACTGCACCGCGGATCGTGGCACCTCCTCGGGCCCGACGTGCCCGGCGTGGAGGTCCTCGCTTTCGCCGAGGAGAACGGACCCCCTCAGATTCCGGCTCCCATGATCCGCGTGCCGGTCGGCACCCGCATCGAGGTCACGGTTCGGAACCCGCTGGACTCGGATCTTGTCCTGCACGGCCTGACCGAGAGGCAGGTTGTCACGATGGACTCCCTGGTCGTGCCCGCCGGCGCGGTGCGTGAGGTCCGGTTCACCGCGGACGTCGAAGGCACGTACTACTACTGGGGTACGACGACCGGAGCGTCGTTCGAGGGCAGGGTCTACGAAGACAGCCAGCTCAGCGGAGCGTTCATCGTGGACGGGGCGGAGGCGTCGGCCAACACGGGTGACCGCGTGATGGTTATGGGGCTGCTCTACGACGGAAAGGACGCCGACGGCGAGCCGGACTCCGGCAGCGAATACATGGTCATCAACGGACGACCCTGGCCGCTCACCGAGCGGCTGACCTACCAGGTGGGCGATTCGGTACGCTGGCGCGTGGTGAACGCCATGCCGGAGACCCACCCGATGCACCTGCACGGCTTCTTCTACCGGGTCGATGCGAGGGGCGACTTCGCTCGGGACACGATCTACTGGCCGGCCCAGCGCCGGATGGCCGTGACGGAGCGGATGGCTGGCGGCACGACGATGTCGATTTCCTGGTCGCCAGATAGACCCGGTGGCTGGATCTTTCACTGTCACCTGAGCTGGCACGTCACGGCCAACCCCGCGACGGGCCCGGAGCGGAAGAGCGCCGAGGAGCGAGAAGAGCACCTGCTCCGGGGACACCATGCTGGCGACCCGAACCGGCACGTCGTGGAGGGAATGGGCGGTCTTACGATGGGCATCTACGTGGAGCCGCCGGAGGGGTGGACGATGGATGAGCCGAAGCGCCGTGAGCTGCGGCTGCTGATCCACTCCGATTCCACTGCCGCGGACAGCCGCCCCAGGTTCCGCTATGTCCTCCAGGACGGCGACCTCGAGCCTGCTTCGGATTCGATCCCGGTGCTGAGCTCGACGATCGTGCTCCGGAAGGGAGAGCCGACAGCGATTACCGCGATCAATCGCACGGGCGAGGCCACCCAGATTCACTGGCACGGGCTGGAGATCGAGAGCTACTTCGACGGGGTCGCGGGAGTGGGCGGCTACCCGGACCGGCTTACGCCGGCGATCGCGCCTGGCGATTCCTTCGAGACGCGGATTACGCCCCCGCGCGCCGGGAGCTACATGTACCACACGCACGTGAACGACATCCGGCAGCAGACGGCCGGTCTGTACGGCGCGTTCATCGTGGTCGAAGAAGACCAGGTATGGGACCCGGAGGTCGATCGGATCTTCCTGATCTCCAACTCCCGGGAGTTCCGGGTTCTCCTGAACGGGACCAGCGAGCCGGAGCCGCTCACGCTTCACAGTGGTCAGATGTACCGGCTCCGCCTGATGAACATCACGGTGCAGAATTCGGATCTCCACGTGCGACTCGTGCGTGACGGGGTCCCCGTCAGGTGGCTGCCTGTAGCAAAGGACGGCTGGGACCTCCCCGCGCACCAGCGCGTGAGGACACAGAGTGACCAGCTCGTATCGATCGGTGAGACCTACGACTTCGAATTCAGGTCAAATTCGGCGGTGGAACTTCAACTCGAGATCAGGTCCGGAGGGGGGCGTCTCCTCGTGGCTCAGCCGATCCGGGTGGTAGAGCCGTAGGGGCGCAAGGGTGGCGAGGGCGAGGCTTTGCGTTTACCTCATGAACCAGTTCCCGGCTGAGCAGGCCGCCGGGCGACGAGCATCCACTGCCTGGTGCCCCGGCCGGTGCTCGTGAACTCGGGATCGCTCTCGAGCACTTCGAATCCTGCCGCCCGAACTTCCTGCTCCACAAGTTCGATGCTGATCCTGTGGCTCTCGGTCTGGCGATCGCGCGAGGCTGAGCGGTCGTTCGGCACGAGGTCGATGATCACGAGGCGCCCGCCGGGTCTTAGTGCCCTGCGCATGCCGGCCAGCATCGCGTCGTGCTCGGTCATCTCGTGGTACGCGTCCACGACCAGCGCCGCGTCCAGTGACTGTTTCGGCAGTCCCGGGTCATCGATCACGCCACGCACGACCTCGACGTTATCGAGGCCCGCGTCTTCCGCCAGCCGCCTCAGTCGGGATAGCTCGCCCTCGCTGATCTCCACGGCGAAGACGGCTCCACTCGAGCCTACGTGCCTGGCGAGATGTGTGGTGAAGTAGCCGTTGCCAGCTCCGATGTCGGCGACCTGGCTTCCAGGGCCGATGGCGAGTGCGGCGATTACGTCCGGCACCCGTTGCCACTGGTCGCGGTCCCCGCTTTGCGCCCGAAGATCGGCCGGTTGAAGGGCCAAGGCCAACAGGAGCAGTGCCGGGACCGGCGATTGGTGATTCAGTGTGAATGGCGAGAATCGCCAGTTCATCGGATCCTCCCGGAGATGAGCCGAGTTGCCGGAGCGCCTCGCCTGTGAAACACGCGAAGGCGCCCGGCCGTTTCATCAGCTTCAGGTGCGTGACAATCCGCTCCGAAAAGCGCTCACCGCGAGGACTGCGGGCTGCAACCTAGGAAACTGCTCCGATCTGCTGCATCACGCCCATCTGATCCCACACCGGCCACTCCTCAGCGACCTTTCCGCCGACCAGCCGAGAGATCGAAATGCCGCTGATCGACACGC
>JAENXO010000105.1 GCA_016649455.1 Gemmatimonadota bacterium
CGGCGGTCCTTCGGCCACGATTCGACCGCCGTGTTCGGCTGCCTCGGGCCCCAGGTCGACGATCCAGTCGGCCCGCGCGATCACGTCCAGATTGTGCTCCACGACCACGACCGTGTGCCCCGCTTCCGTGAGCTGCTCCAGGACACCGGCCAGGCGGTCGACTTCTCCGGCGCCGAGTCCGGTAGTCGGCTCGTCGAGAATGTAGATCCGCTTCCTGCCGCCGGGGCCACGCGCCAGTTCACGGGCGATCTTGAGGCGCTGCGCCTCCCCGCCGGACAGCGTAGTCGCCGACTGTCCGAGCCTCAGGTAGCCGAGCCCTACGCGCTGGAGCTGCCACAGCGTCTCTCCGAGCCGGTCCTGCCGGATGAAGAACCGGATCGCCTCGTCCACCGTGAGATCGAGGACCTCCCGGATGTTCAGCCCACGGTATCGAATCTCCAGCACATCTGGTCTGAACCGGGCGCCCTCGCACACCTCGCACGGAACCGACACGTCCGCGAGGAACACCATCTCCACGACTTCCTCGCCCGCGCCCTTGCAGGCCTCGCATCGCCCACCTTCGACGTTGAAGCTGAAATGGCGCGGCGCGTAGCCCCTTCGCCTGGCCTCGGGCTGCGCGGCGAACACCTTCCGGATCTCCCCCCATCCCTTGATGTAGGTAATCGGATTCGACCGCGGGGTCCGGCCGATCGGACTCTGATCGACCAGGATGACGTCGTTCAGTCCATGAGTTCCGGTCAACGACTCCCACTCGCCGGCCGCCTCCCCCAGGTGAAGCCGTGCGGTCGTTTGGCCACGCAAAGACCGCTCGAGCGCTCGATACAGCAGGTCATGGACCAGGGTCGATTTCCCGGATCCCGACACGCCGGTCACGACTGTGAGCGCTCCGAGCGGGATGCGCAGATCGATCCCTCGCACGTTGTGAAGTCGAGCGTCGCGCAGCTCAATCCAGCCCTGCTCGGCTGGCCGGCGGTGTACCCGATGCCCGGTCGTTCTGCTCAACGCCGTCCCCGTCGCCGTCCCGGAATCGAGCAGCCCGGCCCAATCACCGCTGAACACGAGCTCCCCGCCGAGCTCACCTGCTCCGGGACCCAGTTCGACGATCCGGTCGGCCACTCGCAGCACGGCTGCGTCGTGCTCCACCACGAGCACCGTATTGCCGGCATCGCGGAGCCGTCGCAGAACGGCGATGAACCGGTCGGTGTCGCGGGCGTGCAGTCCGATCGTCGGCTCATCGAGTACGTACAGCGTATCGACCAGCCGGCTTCCGAGGCTGCTCGCCAGGCGGATCCGCTGCATCTCGCCGCCGGAAAGCGTGCGGGCCTGGCGGCCGAGCGTGAGATACCCGAGACCCACCTCGTGCAGGAAACCGATCCGATCCCGCACCTCCTCCAGGATCGTCTCCGCGACCTGGGACTCGAACGGCGTGAGGCTCAGCGTCTCCATCCACTCCGTGAACCGGTCGAACGTGAGTCCGGCCACATCGGCGATCGTCCGCCCATCCACCCGTACATTGAGCGCCTCGGTCCTGAGCCGGGCGCCGCCGCACGACGGACAGCCGCGCGGGCGCTGATACTGGCGCAGAAATACCCTGATATACTGCTTGTAGCGCTTCCGCTCCCGGCCGCGCAGGAACGGCAGCATCCCTTCGAACTCGGCGCTGCCATGCAGGAGTTCCCGCTGCAGCTTCGACTCCAGCTCGTGCCACGGCAGGTCTACGTCCGCGCCCCGTCTGGCGGCCAACTCAAGGACTGCCGCCCTCTCCTTCCGGTACCGGGGCTTGGTCCACGGGTCGAGGGCGCCGGCCGTGAGAGAGCGCTCGGGGTCGGGAACGATGAGATCGACATCGTACTCGAGCACCGCCCCGAATCCGTTGCAGTTCTCGCAGGCTCCGACGGGATGGTTGAAGCTGAACAGCAACGGTGTCGGTGCGGGGAACTCACGTTCGCAGCGGCTGCACCGAAACCGTTCGTTGAACGGCAGCTCCTTGAGAACCCCGAGATCTCCGGAATCGTCCCGCTGCACGACAAGCACATCGGCGTGGCCGTGGCTCTCGGCGAACGCGCTGGCCAGGGCCTCGGAAACGCGTTCCCGGATGTCGTCGGCTATCACGAGACGATCCACGACCACGAGCACGCGCTCCGCCCCGGTCAACGGGACGGGATCCTGGTCCGCGTCGAGGTGGTGTTCGGCTCCGTCCACCATGACCCGCACGTAACCGCGAGCCCGCAGGTGATCCGCTGCCGTCGATGCGGGGAGTCCCTCCCGACCTTCCCATGGAAAGGTGATGTAGATCCGGCTTCCCGGTGCGAGACCCAGCACTGAATCGGCAGCGGAGCTGGCGGTGTCGGGGACGACGCGCACCCCGCACTCCGGGCAGATCGTGTGCCCGATCCGGCTCCACAGCAGACGCAGGTAGTCCCAGATCTCGGTGACCGTCCCGATC
Organism: Gemmatimonadota bacterium; assembly: GCA_016649455.1. Lineage (GTDB taxonomy): Bacteria > Gemmatimonadota > Gemmatimonadetes > Palauibacterales > Palauibacteraceae > Carthagonibacter. The sequence goes on from JAENXO010000105.1 coordinate 2,447, forward strand.
GTCGAGCGGCTCGTCTGCACGGAATTTCGCTGGTCGATCGCGACTGACGGTCGAATGCCGTCGATCCGATCCACATCCGGCTTCGGCATCCGCTCGAGGAACTGCTTGGCGTAGGTCGACAATGACTCCACGTAGCGACGCTGACCTTCGGCGTACAGGGTGTCGAAGGCCAGGCTCGACTTCCCCGAGCCGCTCGGGCCGGTCACCACCGTGAGATCGCCGTGGAAGATGTCCACGTCGACGCTCCGGAGATTGTTCTGACGTGCGCCGCGAACGCGAATCGCCGGTTCCATGGCCCGATGATGGACGACCCCGGGCAGGGCCGTCAAACTCGCGCCCGGTTGGAACGGTCAGGGGACCTCGGGTATTATGGCTCGCTATGGCACACCAATCGCCCGAGGGGCCGATCCGCGAAGAGGAAGCGCTGGGGAAGGCATATGATGCCCGCCTGATGCGCCGGCTCCTGTCCTATCTTCAGGATTACCGGATCCAGGTCGCCGCCGCCGTCCTGATGCTGGTGGCCGCATCGGGACTCGAGCTCGTCGGACCGTGGCTGACCAAGATCGCGCTCGACCGGGCCGTTCCAACTGCTGACACGCAGCTGCTGGGAACCCTGGCCGCGATCTTCATCGCTTCGCTCGCCGCAGCCGCCGCTCTCGAGTACGCGCGGACACTGCTCACGACCTGGATCGGCCAGCACGTGATGCTGGACCTCAGGAAACATGTATTCTCGCACCTGCAGCGACTGGATCTCGCGTTCTTCGACCGCAACCCGGTCGGACGCCTGATGACCCGGGTCACAAGCGACATCGAAGTACTGAACGAGATGTTCACGTCGGGCGTAGTGACGATCTTCGGTGACATCTTCACGATCGGCGCGATCGTCACAGCCATGCTGCTGCTCGACTGGCGGCTTGCGCTGGTTTCGTTCGCCGTCCTTCCGTTCGTGTTCGTCGCGGCGATTCTGTTCCGCCGCAAGGTCCGCGATGCATACCGGGACATCCGGACGAGACTTGCCCGGATCAACGCATTTCTGCAGGAGCGGATCACCGGAATCGGGGTCATCCAGCTGTTCCGCCAGGAGGAATCCACGGCTGAGCGGTTCGCGCGAATCAACGAAAGTCACCTGAAGGCGCACCTGCGTTCCATCACATACTACGCGCTCTTCTTTCCGGTCATCGAGCTTCTCACGGCCGTCGCCGTGGCACTGATCCTGTGGTACGGCGGCCTGCGTGCCCTCGAGGGCACGATGTCGATCGGTGTGATCGCGGCGTTCCTGCAGTACGTCCGGCGGTTCTTCCGGCCGATCCAGGACCTGTCGGAGAAGTACAATATTCTACAGAACGCGATGGCGAGCTCCGAGAGAGTGTTCCGACTCCTGGACCGCGAGCCGGCGATCGAGGAATCCGGGGATCCGATCATCCCCGCCGCGATCCACGGGCGGGTCGAGTTCGATGGCGTGTGGTTCCGCTATCCCGGGCCGGAGGACGACGAGCAGGCGGACGGCTCCGAGGTACAGAACGACTGGGTGCTCGAAGACATTTCGTTTCGGGCTGAGCCCGGAGAGCGCCTCGCGATCGTCGGCGCGACAGGTGCGGGAAAGTCGACGATCGTCAATCTTCTGTTGCGGTTCTACGACCCGCAGCGTGGCAGGATCCTGCTCGATGGAGTCGACATCCGCGACCTCCCGCTGGAGACCCTGCGCAGCTGCATGGGCCTGGTGTTGCAGGACGTCTATCTGTTCTCCGCGAGCGCCAGTGAAAACATCTCGCTGGGTCGCGAGCCGATCGACGAGGAGACTGTCCGACGGGCCGCCGTGCGGGTGGGGGCCGACCGCTACGTGCGGCGTCTACCGGGCGGCTATGACCAGTCGCTGGGTGAGCGCGGCAGCAATCTCAGTGTCGGAGAGCGACAGCTGCTCAGTTTCGCCCGCGCACTCTCCGGCAGCCCTCGCATCCTGCTGCTGGACGAAGCCACCAGTTCGGTGGATTCCGAGATCGAGGCGCAGATCGACGTGGCGCTGGAAGAGTTGATGAAGGGTCGCACCAGCATCGTGATCGCGCACAGACTGTCCACGGTACAGAGTGCCGACCGGATCCTCGTGCTCCATCATGGAGAGATTCGTGAGACCGGCACGCACCAGGAATTGCTGGCGCTGAACGACCTCTACGCCAGGCTGTATCGGCTGCAGTTCACGGGCACGGAGGCGGCATGAACGGACTGATCGAAGCCATTGTCGCGTTGGACACGCGACTGATGCTCCTCGTGTTCCTGCTGGTGCTCGATGCCTGGGCGATCACGCTGATCATCAAGGCCCGGCCGCCGCTCAGAGAAGGCCTGTGGTGGACCGCGATTGTGGTCCTGTGCCCAATCATCGGCTGTCTGTTCTGGTACGCCCTGGGTCCGAAACCGCTCACCGGGAATCCGGGCGGCGTCGGCTGAGGCCAAGCTCGAGCAGCTCCGAAACCAGTCGCGCGCCCTCCCCGGCAGCGTCTCCCGATTCCTCCGCATAGACCCGCGCCGCACTGCCCATCGTCTCCATCCGGTCCGGGTCATCGATCAGCTCCCGGATCAACTCTGCCGCGTCTTGCCGTGTGACCGCGAGTGCGGCATTCCGGCCGAGCAGATCCTCCGCCTCGCGCCGGTCGTACACGGGACCGAACAGGACCGGAATCCCGGCCGCCGCCGGTTCGATCACGGAATGCAGCCCGGTCGCGTCGAACGCGCCGCCCACCAGGGCCAGGTCGGCCTCGAGGTAGAGGCCCGCGAGCAGCCCCATCGCGTCGACAACCAGTGGAACGGCCACATCGCCATCCGGCTCCACGGACTCTGCCCCACCTTCGTTCGCGTCCGGCGAACCGGTGAGCTCCGACAGGATCAGGGGGTCCTGCCCCCAGACCGACCGGCAGCGCTCGACGATTCGTTCGATGGCCTCCGGAGACGGCTCGTGTGGGACGAGGACCAGGTCCAGTCGTGGGCCGATCTCCCGTGCCACCTCCAGCAGGACGTCCTCGTCGGGAGGCCAGGTAGAACCTCCCAGCAGGCGAACCCGCCCGGGGGAGCGCGCCGGAAGCACCGTCACCCCGGAACTCCGGCCGGTGTCCGCCGTCGCCAGCGCCTGGTCGAACGCGGCATCGCCCGTGATCCGGATCCGGGCCGGGTCGACGCCGAGCATCTCCAGCGCATCGGCATCGGGTTGACCCACGACTCCGACGGAATCGAGCCTGGCGTACGTCGACCTCAGAAACTGGCGGGTCGGGCTGCGCAAGCGTGAGCTGTCGGGCCTGACGGTGCCATTGATCATCCCGAGCGGCACACCGGCCTCCGTGGCCGAATGGGACAGCCCCGGCCACACGTCGAGCTTCACGAACACGAGAGCATCCGGACGCAGCGACTCGAGCATCGAGGCCGATTCCGCCGGTGTGTCCAGCGGTGCGTATCCAGTGAATTCCGGTTCGATAGACCGGGCCAGCGGCAGGCCGGACGGCGAGGAGACGGTGATCGCGAGCTGGAGTTCCGGGTGTTCCTGCCTCAGGAGTCGGATTACCGGCACGGCTCCCGACAGCTCTCCCGCGGAGGCCGCGTGCAGCCACAGCAGCGGGACTTCGGGACGTCGCTCACGCGCCGCCCACGCACGGGCTTCCGAACTGGCGAGCCGTCTCCCCTCGATCGCGTCGGCCACTTTCGGTGGCAGCGACCGGGCCAGCGGGAGTAGCGGCCGGATGAGTCCGAGCAGCAGGCTGTACACGCGTTCGACCGGGTCCACGCGCGCTCCGGGTCGGGTTTCATTCACCGGACCGGTCTTCTGATCCGGGTCTCGATTCAACACGTTGCGCTCCGGGTACCGCTCTTGTCCACCGGCAGGCACGCCGGTACAGGTTCCATCCAGCGTCCGTGGAGCGCTCCACGGATGACCCGGCACACGCCGTGAGGAGCGATCGATTGCGGTACATCGGGAACAAGACGCGGCTGCTACCATTCCTGCTCGAGGGAATGGACACGCTCGGCGTGACCGGCAGCGTCGCCTGCGATCCATTCTCGGGTACGGCCAGCGTCGGACGCGCGCTGAAGCTCGATGGCTGGCGCGTACACAGCGGCGACGTGATGGCGCTGTCCTACGCGTTCCAGGTGGCGCGTGTCACCCTGGACCGGACGCCCGGATTTTCCTCGCGGCTGCTTGGGGCCAACGGTGATTCCCCGGCGCCGGATGATCCCAATGCTTCCGGTGGGACGAGTCTGCGCTCGGTGATCCGGGAGCTGGAGTCTCGCCCGCCGGCGCACGGGTTCATCAGCGAGCACTACTCACCCGCTGGCACGGCCGCACGGCTGCATGGACGCATGTACTTCACCGCTGAGAACGCGGGCGCGATCGATGCCGTACGGGAGGGCATCGAGTCGTGGGCCGACAGCGGACTCCTCGACTCAGATCGGAAGCAGCTTCTGCTCGCCGCCCTGATCCAGGCCGCGGATCGGGTGGCGAACACGACCGGCGTTTACGCCTCGTTCGTCAAGAGCTGGCAGCCGAATTCTCTCAAGCCGCTGGAGCTCCGGGCGGTGCGGCCGGCCTTGCCCCCTGCTCCCTCGGCTCGAGGGTGCACGGCGTTTCGGGGGCCGGCGGCGGAAATGCTGGACCGGGCGGGGGCGGTCGACGTCGTGTACCTGGACCCGCCTTATAATGAGCGGCAGTACCCTGGCTACTACCACATCCCCGAGCTGCTCGCCCGGGGCTGGGATCCGACCCCGGAGCTGCGCGGAAAGACGGGTCTCATCCCTGATGAGGAGCTGCGCTCGGACTGGTGTCGGAGGGGACGTTGTGAGCAGGCTCTCCGTACGGTTCTCGATCACTCGGATGCGCGCCACGTGCTTCTGAGCTACAACGAAGAAGGGTTGATTCCCCTCCCGCGGATCGAGGAGATCCTGCGAGACAGCGGTGATGCGGACAGCTATCGGCGGGTTGGTCAGGGGTACCGCAGGTACCGCAGCGATTCCGACGGTCCGACCCGCCGCTATCAGGGTGACCGGGTTCGGGAATGGCTGCACTACGTGCGCCGCCGATGACGGTGCAGGGGGATCGCGCCGGCCACCGGCTGGTACCACCTCGCATGTTCTCCGAATTCATCCCGCGCAGCGGGCTCGCTGCACTGGCCTGCGCCTGTCTCGCCGGCTGCTCTCCAGAGTACGTGCTGCGTGGCGGCTGGGAGGAAGCGAAGATCCTGTCGGATCGACGGCCAATCGAGGAGGTCGTGGCGGACCCGGCTACCGAACCGGAGGTCCGCGAGAAGCTCCTCCTCGTGCGGGACGCCCGGGTGTATGCACAGCGGCAGCTGGGCCTGGATCCCGGGAAGAGCTTCACCAGCTACGCCCGGCTGGACAGCGACACACTGGTGCTCGTGGTGTCAGCCGCTCCCGAGCTGGAGCTGCGCTGGAAAACCTGGTGGTTCCCGATCGTGGGACGGCTTCCATACAAGGGATTTTTCCAGTTCGACAAGGCCCACGATCAAGCCGAGAAGCTGGAAGCGGACGGGTACGACGTCTACGTCCGACCGAGTTCCGCCTTCAGCACGCTCGGGTGGCTGCCGGA
>JAENXO010000586.1 GCA_016649455.1 Gemmatimonadota bacterium
CGCGCTGGCAGACCCGGATCTCACCCGCATCTGGACCCATGGGATCGAGCGACTCGACAACCTGTCGGAGGATGAGATCGCTCGTTTCGCCCTGCTTCAGTTCAACCTGATGAAGGTCGCCGAAGACATCCACTTCCAGCACGTCGAAGGCGCCATGGACCCGGGCCTGTGGGAGGGCTGGTCGGAGATGTTCCAGCAGTATCTGGGAGCACCGGGGTCACAGGAATACTGGGAAGAACGGCGACTTCTGTTCTCGAAACGGTTCCAGGAATACGTGAACGGTTTCGAGACCGATCCCCGATACCTGCGGACGCAGGCCTTTGCGAAGGCCGGCATGAGTGAGCCGAAAGAATAGCTGAACCTCGACACCCTCCTCCGCGGCGCTCGGCGAATTAGAGAAACAACTTTAGGTAACACAAGGAAAACGTTAAATGGATATGATTTCCACGTCAGATGGACCAACCCCCGCCGGTCACTATTCCCAGGCCGTCGTGCACGGCGATCTGGTGTTCGTTTCGGGCCAGCTGGCGGTCGACGCGGCGACGGGGCAGAGGCATGCAGGGACGATCGAACAGCAGACGAAGATCGCGCTCGACAACGTGGCCGCGATCCTCAGGGCAGCGGGGAGTGACGTCGACCGGGTGCTCAAGACGACCGTCTACATATCGGACATCGAGCTGTGGGGCCGGGTGAACGAGGTGTACGCTGAATTTTTCGGCAGCCACCGCCCGGCGCGGGCGGTCGTCCCGACGCGGGATCTGCACCACGGTCTCCTGGTCGAGATCGAAGCCATCGGAACCGTGCGGGAAGCCTGAATGACGGCGTTCGACGGGCGGCTGGCGGATCGGATCGGGGGTAGCATCATTTTCAATTCTGTTCTGATGATTCCGGTCGCCCTGTTCCTGCTGGCGTTTCCGCCGATCGCGAGGGCTCAGACTCCATCTCCTTACCTCGTGGTACTGGGAGTCGCACAGGACGGGGGGGTGCCGCAGGCCGGTTCGAACGAGCATCCCGCCTGGGAGGATCCCGATCTCCGGCGGTTCGTGGTCAGCCTCGGTCTCGTAGCTCCGGCGGCCGGTGGACGCTGGCTGTTCGAAGCGACGCCCGACTTTCGTGAACAGCTGCACCTGCTCGCTGATGTCGCGCCAGTCAATGCCGTACCCGGCCTGGATGGGATCTTCCTCACGCACGCTCACATCGGACACTACACGGGTCTCATGTTCCTCGGTCACGAATCGCTGGGCGCGACGGGCGTACCAGTGTACGCGATGCCGCGCATGGCCGAGTTCATAGCCACGAACGGCCCGTGGAGCCAGCTCGTGAAGTACGAGAACATCGTACTGAAACAGCTCGAGGATGGGGTTCCTGTACAACTGGGGAGCGGACTCACGGTCACTCCGTTTCTGGTTCCGCATCGGCAGGAGTTCGCCGAAGTGGTCGGTTTCCGGATCGAGGGGCCGAATCGCTCCGTGCTGTTCATTCCCGACATCGACAGCTGGGAGGAATGGGACGAGGCCGGCACCCGAATCGAGTCTGCAATTGCATCGGTGGACGTGGCGTACCTGGACGGGTCGTTTTTCGCGAACGGCGAAATCCCGGGTCGAGACATGACGGGATTCCCGCACCCGTTCATCACGCACAGCATGCGACGTTTCGAGGACCTGCCACCCGCCGAGAAGGCGAAGATCCGGTTCATTCACCTGAATCACACGAACCCGGCGCTACTCGATGACGGCGAAGCCCGGATGCAGATCGAGCGAAACGGGTTTCGCGTCGCGGTTGAAGGGGAGAAGTTCGAGCTCTGATTTCCCTGTACCGGAGAACAAGATGACGAACCGGATCGCTCTCATTGCGGCAGGC
>JAENXO010000359.1 GCA_016649455.1 Gemmatimonadota bacterium
AGTAAGACAGACCAGGCCACGCCCGTGCGTCGCCATGAAATTGATGATTTCGGGCGTCACCTTGTCAGCGGCGCACACGAGGTCGCCCTCGTTTTCCCGGTCCTCATCATCCGCGATGATTACGAGGCCGCCATCGCGGATCCTGTCAATTGCTTCCTGCACCTTGGTATCTAAAGACGACAGCACGAATCCACTCCCGAATCGATCTACGGTTCAGTCCGGTCCTCGGCCCGCACGTCCGAGGCTCCGGTGCTTCGATACGGCTCGAGGAGCCGATCCACGTACTTGCCAATCATGTCCGCCTCCAGATTGACCAGATCACCCGGTCGGAGGCGGCTCACGTTCGTATGTTGGAATGTATACGGAATGATCGCGACTTCCGCGACATCCTCCAGCAGTTGGTTCACTGTCAGACTGATTCCGTCGATCGCGATCGATCCGTACAGCACCGTCAGCCGCCGGACCGCTTCCGGAAGTCGGACGCGGAGGAACACCGTCTCGCCCGCCGTCTCGACCTCAATCATCTCGCCCGTTCCATCGACATGCCCCTGGACCAGGTGACCTCCCATCGGGTCCCCTGCCCGGATCGCCCGTTCCAGGTTGACTGCCCGTCCCGGCTCGAACTCGCCGAGCGTCGTGCGTGAGAGCGTCGTGCGAATCGACTCGAACCGGAAGCTCTGGTTCGCAACATCGACGTCGAACACCGTGTGGCACACCCCGTCGAGCGCCACGCTCTCGCCTTCGGACAGTTTCTCCGAAAAGTCAGGCGCGACGAGACGGAATCGCATGCCCCGGTCGAATTCCTCGCGCAGCTGGACTGTCCCGACCGTCTCCACCAGACCCGTGAACATTTCAGATCTCTCTCGTAACGGATTCCAGTTCCGTGTGATCCCACTCGATCAACGCGTCATCGCCCGCGCCACTGCAGTCGGCCAGGCGCCACGATCCGGTGTCGGGGACCTGCCTCGCCAGGGCATCCACTCCGCCCGGTCCGATCACCCGCGGGGCAACGAACCAGTGAAGTCGCTGTACGTGTCCACCGGACAGAAGCGAGGTAGCCAGAGTCGCTCCTCCTTCACAGAGAATGGCGGTACAGCCCCGTTCCTTCAGCGCGTCGAGCGCAGCTGGCAAGCTCAGCCCCGACCCGGGGCACCGCTCGATCGTCTGAACCTCGACCCCGCACTCTCGTAACCTCGCAATGCGAGCCGGATCCGCATCGACACTGACCAGCACCAGGACCGGAGCCTCGGCGACCGTGGCCACGAGCCTCGAGGCGGGCGACATGCGCGCAGCGGAATCCAGTACGACCCGGAGCGGTGCAACTCGCGGCGACGGAATGCCTCGAACCGTGAGCACCGGGTCGTCGACCCGTACGGTGCCGGCGCCCACCAGGATCGCGTCGTGCGCGGCCCGCAACTGCATCACTTCGCGCCGGGCCTCGGCTCCGGTCAGATCGGTTCGAACGCCCTCTTTCTCCGCGATCTTCCCGTCCAGCGACACGGCGAGTTTCAGTGCCACGAAGGAAGCCCGGCGCCGGTGCCACCACAGGAATGCGGAGTTGAGGCGTGCCGCTTCGCCGGCCAGAACGCCGCCGGTCAGCTCGAGGCCCGATCCAGCGAGTTCGACCGCTCCGCCTCCCGCCTCGGGATGCGGATCGGCGTTGGCGTACACGACTCGCCGAATGCCCGCGTTCAGGATCATCCGGCAACAGGAAGGGGTCTTTCCGTCGTGCACACAGGGTTCGAGCGTAACGTACAGGGTCGCTCCACGGGCGCGGTCATTCGCCTGCCTGATCGCTTCGACTTCCGCGTGTGCTGCGCCGTACCGGGAGTGAAAGCCCTCACCCACAACCTGCCCGTCCGCTACCACGACCGCGCCGACCATTGGATTCGGACGAGTCTGTCCCCACCCTCCCCTGGCGATGTCAATCGCCCGGCGCATCCACTCGGAGTCTTGAAGGTCGGTGAGGCTCATTCCGCTCGCAACAGCAGTACGGACCCGTCTCCGACCGTGATCTCACCGCAGGCGAAACCACCCGCCGCGCCGACACCCGTGTCCGTCAGAACCTGGTCCAGCCCGTCCTCCGGTACCACGACGATCATCCCGATTCCCATGTTCAGCGTTTCGTACAGGTCGGAATCGGACAATCCACTCTCAGCGGCGAGTACGCGGAACAGCGGAGGCGGGATCCAGGAATCGAGATGGACTACCGCGTCGGAGTCCGTCGGCAGAACCCGGGACAGGTTTCCGGGAATACCTCCGCCTGTGATATGAGCCAGAGCCCGGACGGCACCCGCTTCCAGAACCACGCGCAGGGGCTCCAGGTAGGACTTGTGGACTCTCAGCAGGGCCTGCCCCACCGTCTCGCCCGCGAGTTGAGGGTACGGATCCTCCGGCCCGAGCCCCAGGCGCTCGAACAACACCATTCTGGCAAGACTGTAGCCATTCGTGTGTAGACCGGATGACGGCAACGCGACAAGACGATCACCCGGACGAACTCCTGAACGCCCCGGGATATCGAATACCCGTCGGCCGACGATGAATCCGGCCAGGTCGTAATGGCCGGGATCATATACACCCGGCATCTCCGCCGTCTCTCCCCCGAGCAGCGCACACCGGTTCGCCCGGCACCCCCGGGCCACGCCTTCGATCACCTGATAGGCGACGTCTGAATCCAGTTGGCCGCACGCGAAATAGTCGAGAAAGAACAGAGGCTCGGCTCCCTCGGCGAGGATGTCGTTGACGCAGTGATTCACGAGATCCTCGCCAACCGTGTCGTGCACCCCGGTGCGGGCTGCTACGAGCACTTTCGTCCCGACCCCGTCAGCGCTGGCCACGAGTTCCGAAGCGGCGGGGAGATGGAACCTCCCACCGAACGAGCCGAACGCCCCCCCGGAGGAAGCCGTGCGGGTACTGTTCACGAGGTCGGCCAGGCGCCCGGTCAGGCTTTCTGCCGCCCGCAGATCGACACCGGCATCGCGATATGTAATCGGTCCCTGATCACGGCCCCGCTCGGAGTTCCCGCTCACGTTGACTCCTCCTCGCGAATCATACGCTCCGGGGCAGTCAGCCCGAGCAGTGTCAGACCCTGCCGAAGGGTAATTCTCACCGCGTTGGCCAGGCCCAGGCGCGCCTCACGCGCGGGGCCGGTCGCCAGCACGCGGCGATCGGAGTCAATATTCCCCTCGTGGTACCAGGCGTTCACCACTCCGGCGAGTTCCTCGAGGTAGCTGCAGACCTGGTAGGGAGCGCGCGCCCCGGCGGCGGCGGCCACGATTTCCGGAAACCGGAGAACGGTCTTGGCCACCTCCCGCTCGGACGGGAGAAGGAGCGTCGAGAA
>JAENXO010000347.1 GCA_016649455.1 Gemmatimonadota bacterium
AGCGCAGCAGTACCTCGAGGTGGCGGTCCATCGCGTCGTCGGCATAGGAGGGATTCCAGACGCTCAGGAGATGCCGGGGAGGTTGCGGCTGTTGCATGATCGCTCGTCAGCGGTTCGGGACACATGCGGGAGCGCCCGAAGTGGGCGACCCGAACATTCCCCGTAAGGATACGAGGGCCCTCCGACAATCGAAAGGCGAACGGCCGCAGGAACCGGCAGGTCCTGCGTCGGGGCCGCGCCCCCCGGCAGCTCTGCCCTACCGCTTCGCCTCAGCCTGCTGCGGTCGAAAAGGTGTCGCAGGCTCCCATCTCGCCCGTCTGGAAGCCGACGGACAGCCATCTGGCCCGCTGCTCGGACGTACCGTGGGTGAACGACTCCGGCCTCGCCACGCGTCCGGCCTGCCGCATCAATCGGTCATCCCCGATCGCGGCCGCGGTCTGCAGACCCTCCTGCAGGTCCCCGTCCTCCATGAGCGGCATTCCGGTCGCACGCGTTTCGCTCTCGTTGGCGTGGTTCGCCCATACACCGGCATAGCAATCGGCCTGCAACTCCAGCAGCACGGACAGCTGGTTCGTCTGCTCCCGATTGCGGGCCGCCCCTTGCGACTGCCGCACCCGATCCGAGGTCCCGAGCAGATTCTGCACGTGATGGCCGATTTCATGTGCAATAACGTAGGCGCCCGCGAAGTCTCCCTCTCCTCCGAGCTTTTCGAGATCATCGAAAAAACCGACGTCGATGTACACATTTCCATCCAGCGGACAGTAGAATGGGCCGGTGGCCGCCGAATTGAAGCCGCAGGCCGAGTTCACAACGTCCGTGAACAGTACAAGGGTAGCGGGCTGGTACGTGAGACCCTCTTCCGCGAAGATCTCGGCCCAGGTGTCCTCCGTATAAGCGAGGACGCTGGTCACGAAGTCGGCCGCGACGTTCTCCTCGGCGGTCGGCGCACGAGTCTGAACCGACTGCCCACCGGCCGTCGCCTCCAGGACCATCATCAGGATGTAGAACGGATCCCCACCCAGCAGCAGGCCGAGGCCACCCATCAGCAGGGCGGTTCCACCTCCGATCGCCCCGGCCTTCTTTACCTTCTGGCCCCGTCGATCTTCGATGTTCGTACTGCGCCGTCCCTGCTGCCATCGCATGCTGGATTCCCTTCTCCGGTTGGTCCCGCCCGAGCCCGATGTCGGACCTTCGGCAGAGACAAGGTATCTGCCAGATAGAGGACAATCACGTGCCCTTTGGTCCAATGGGCCGGCGCCGACGACGTCAGGGTGCGAACGGGTATCAGCCGGAGTAGGTTGCCGGGTCTTCCGGCGGTCCGTTCATCTGCCGGGTATGCAGGACCATTGAAACCACTGAGGCATCGATGCGGAAATCAGCGGCTCTCGCAGCCGGTATCGCCCTTGTGGCCGGACTCGCCGGAGCATGTAGCGATAACACAGGACCCGATACTAGCCAGCAGTACTTGGGCTCGCAGGTCACACCGGGCCCGGTGAATGTGCTGAGCGCCGAGATCGAGATCCGGGCCACCGGATACGATTCGGTCGTGCTGCTTTACGCACGCGCGGGCGAAGATTCACGACGCACTCCGGCGTACGCCTTCGGACCCGACAGCATGGCCCACCCGGCCCTGCTCGGCCTGGCGGCCAATTCCCTCTACACGGTAGAAGTGCTTCTCCTCGGACCGGGTGAGAGCATTGCCGACACGCTCGAGGCGTCCACCGGAACGCTACCGGACTGGGTTCCTTCCGTGACGCCCGTCGGAACCGACACGACGCCCGGGTACCTGATTCTCTCGATTCCCGAGGGTCCGGTGATCGTCGACAACACCGGTACGGTGGTCTGGTACAGAACCGATCCGGATCCGACTCTGGTGAATTTCCAGGCGCACCCGTCAGGTGAGTATACGGTCTTCGGCCTGAACGCCGAGATCCGGGCCTACAGCATACTGGACGAGTTGGGCCGCGTGACAGGGCAGATCGAATGTGTCGGATTCGGCACGCGTCCCCACGAGATTCGAGTACTTCCGGATGGCGCGGCCCTGGCTCTGTGCGACGATACTCGAGTCGAAGACCTCAGCCCCTACGGCGGATCGGATAGCGTCCCGGTCACCTGGACGGTCGTGCAGAGACTTTCGTCGGACGGAACGCTGGAGTGGGAATGGTTTACGGCGGATCACTTCGAGCTGACGGACGGTCCTTCCAACAACTTCGAGGGCGTCGAAGCGCTTAACCTGACTCACGGAAATTCCATCGCTCTGGATACCGACGGTAACCTGCTGTTTTCATTCCGCAATCTGGACGAAATCACCAAGGTCGATGCGGCGTCCGGGGCAGTAATCTGGCGTTTCGGCGGAACGCGAAATGAGTTCACGATTGTCGGTGACCCGAAAGGCACCTTCGAGCGGCAACACGGGACCCGGGTCGTCGGTCCCGGAGTGATCCAGTTGCTCGACAACAGCAATGAGGCGCCGAGCAGGTTTCTCCGATATGAGATCGATGAGGGGGCACTGACCGCGACTCTGCTGTGGGAGTACATCGACGGAGCCGGAATCCACACGCCGGTAGGCGGCAGCACCCAGGTATACGGTGATGGCGGCGGGCTCGTCTCTTTCGGACGTGAGGGTCGGGTCGTGGAGGTCGACGACATGGGAATCAAGCGGTGGGAGCTCACCGGAATCGATGAAGCTTACGTGTTCCGGGCGCAGCGGATCCCTTCCCTTTATGCAGCGGAGAGAACCGCCGCTCAATGATCCATGATCATTGAGCGCCCCCCGATCGAGCTCGTTCGCCTGGTTCTGGCGGAGTATCGGCTGCCCTGGAACGGGGTTCATGGTCTGCCTCACTGGGCCCGTGTGCTCGAGACGGGGCTGCGTCTCGCGGCCGAGACCGGGGCGGACCGGGAGGTCGTCGCGCTGTTCGCACTGTTCCACGACAGTCGCCGCATGAACGAGGGGTGGGACGACGGCCATGGTCAGAGGGGCGCCGAATTCGCCGCGTCGCTTCTCGGGACGCAGCTGGATCTGGACCAGCACCGATTCGACCTGCTCTACCAGGCATGCGCCGAACACACGGACGGAGGAACGGAGGGAGATGTGACGATCCTCACGTGTTGGGACGCCGACCGGCTCGACCTGGGAAGGGTGCATATCACTCCCAGTCGCAACTATCTGAGCACGGAACCGGCCCGTCGCATGGACACGATCATCTGGGCCGAGGAGCGTAGCCGGAAGGGCTTCGTTCCTGAGATCGTGAACCGGGAGTGGCTTCCGGCCGCGGAGATTCAGCCGTGAGCGGGCTCGCCTCGATCGAGTCCATTCGCTCTGAGTTCCCGGCCCTGGAGCGGATGCACGCCGGCTCGCCGGTAGCCTACTTCGACGGACCCGGCGGAACCCAGGTTCCACGAGTCGTGGCTGAAGCCGTTTCCGACTACCTGCTAGGACACAACGCGAACACTCACTGGGGCTTCCCCAC
>JAENXO010000293.1 GCA_016649455.1 Gemmatimonadota bacterium
GCACCCAGCGCATCCCCGATCCGATCCACCTCCAGCCCGCCGAGCTCGACCTTCTTCCGACGCCCGGTGCGTTGAAACGCGGCCGCGAGACCGGTGTGGTCCCCCCCATCCGACAGCCCCGCTTCGATCCTGAACACGTCCACGCCGAAGTGCACCAGGTCCCGGTCCGGGGCACCACGAAACGACCTGAAGATCTCGAGATAGTAGATCGCCTCGAGCAAGTTCGTCTTCCCGGCACCGTTCGGTCCGATTACGATCGCTCCGGCTGCCGGGAACTCGCACCGCAGTTCCCGGAAATTCCGGAAGTTTCTCAGATGCAGGCGCTCGAGACACGAAGGAGCGGCCTCGGTCGAAGCTCCAGCGGGAGCGCTCGTGGACATCGGCATAGATTACCCGAAAATACAGCGAAACCCCGGTCTGTCGCAACGCGATTCAGCGGCGACAAACCGGCGTCCGGGAGGACGCTTGGCGGGGCTCGCCTGATCTGCCCGAGCCCCCACCCGGATCCCGGTCAGAGGACGAAGTCGCTGACGACCGGCTCGTCGCCGGAGTAGTCGTAGAATCCCTTCCCGGTCTTCCGTCCGTGGTATCCAGCCAGGTACATCCGCTTGAGCAGCGGCGGCGGGGCGAAGCGCTTCTCCCGGTATTCGTCGAACATGATCTCGGCGATGTAGTACAGGGTATCGAGCCCGACGAAATCCCCCAGCACGAATGGCCCCATCGGATAGCCGGTACCCAGCTTCATCGCCGTGTCGATGTCCTCGATCGAACCGATTCCCTCCTCGAAGCCCCGGATGGCGTCGAGCATGTAGGGGACAAGGAGTCGGTTCACGATAAACCCCGAATTGTCACGACAGGCGACTGGCACCTTCCCCAGCGACTTCGCGAATTCGAACGCCCTGTCGAACGTGTCCTGCGAGGTGGAGCCGGTGCGAACGACTTCCACCAGCTTCATGACCGGAACGGGGTTGAAGAAATGCAGCCCGACGAAGCGGTCCGGCCGATCAGTCGCGGCCCCCATCTCCGTCACCGTGAGACTGGAGGTGTTCGATGAGAAGATCGTGTGCTCAGGGCTCTGGCGATCGAGCACGCCCAGGAGGTCTTTCTTGGCTTCGATGTTCTCGACGATTGCCTCGATGATCAGGTCGCAATCCGCCAGATCCTCGAGTGACACCGTGCCGCTCAACTTGCCGAGCGTCGCGTCGCGGACCTCCGCTTCCAGCTTCCCCTTCTCGACCGCCCGATCGAGCTGCTTGCGAATCGCCCCGAGCCCGGTGTCGAGCAGATCCTGGTTGACTTCCCGCACGACCGTATCGTAGCCCGCCGCGGCACATACCTGTGCAATCCCCCTCCCCATCAGTCCGCAGCCGACCACACCCACCTTCTGTATGCTGCTCACGTTCTCCTCCTCGGTCAATCCTCTAGAAACTCCGTGATTCGATCCCGGAGCGTCGGCCTGTCGGGTGCCAGTCGCGACCCGCGCTCGAGCCGGTCCAGCAGCCCCTGTACGGCCAGCTCCATCCTGCTCCGACGTCTGGCCATGGTCCACGAGGTGCCGAAAGTGCTTACCAGGCCGACGGCGCCGACGACCGCTGGAATGACGATCAGGGCGGGCGCTCCTCCGCCCAGAATGGCGCCCAGCGCCGAACCGAGGCCGAACGTCCCGAGCGAACAGTACCAGCCGGCGGCATATCCCATTCGCTGATTGGAGATGTCGGCCGTGATCGACACGAGCGACCGACCCTCTTCCAGCGACTGCGCCATCACGCTGAGCGTGCGGGCCCTGGCCAATTCGTAACCCCGGCCGCTGAAATCCAGACCACGCTGGATCTGGCTCATCAGGTCCGACGCCGGCTCCCAGACCTGCTGTCCGGGCCGGTCCCGTACACAGCGCAGACTTTCACGCTCGGCAAGAAATGTCGCCAGCATACCCAGGACATCGTCCGGTTCACCGGGAACGACGCGGGCCGCGACCACGGAAGCTTCTCCCCACAGCCGCGTGGCAGTCGACCGGTCTTCCGGACGGGGCGGCAACAGGGCGTCCGCCCGCATCTCGGCCAGCGCCTGGCGGACGTAGCGCCCCTCAAGTCCGACTTCCTCTGCGATGCGCAGGACTTCCCCGGCCTCGAGACCGTCGTCGCGCGACTCGCCCTGGCTGAACTGCAGCGCGGCGGCCCGGTGGATCACCCTCTCGAGCTGATCCTGTGACACCCGCGTCGGTACCGGAACGCTGCCGCGAACCTCCGTGTCGCTCACGGGACCTGGTCGTCAGGCGTCGAACGTGCAAACGAACCTGCCATTCAGTCCGCTTCCTCGACGGGGCCCGACTCCTTCGGCGGGGACGGTCTTCTTCCCGGCTGTGCCTGGTCGACGTTTCGGCGGACCCGCTGGACCAGCTCCTCCAGGTTCTGTGGTGGCGCCTCCGGCAGCAAATCTGCGGCCTGGTGACTTTCGATATCGGACCTGGGCTGGGAAGCCGCGTCGACCGAGGCCCGGGCCCTGGCCTCGAGTTCCGCCAGGGTCTCGGTTTCCTCCTCCCGCACGGTGGCGGCGCCGGCCATGAGCTTCTGCAGCGGCCAGATGTCGAGCGGCAGCGGGAAGAGCGTCGTCGAGTTGTTCTCCGCCGCGATCTCGGAAGCGGTCTGCAGAAACCGGAGCTGCAGTGACGCTGGATGCTGAGACAGCAGTCTCGCCGCGTCCTTGAGCCGGGCGGCCGCCTGCAGTTCGCCCTCGGCGTTGATGACCTTGGCCCGCCGCTCCCGCTCGGCCTCGGCCTGCTTCGCCATGGCCCGCTTCATCTCCTGCGGAAGATCGATGTCCTTCACCTCGACGGCAGTCACATCGATACCCCAGGCGTCGGTCCCCTCGTCGATCATCTTCTGAAGGATGCGGTTGAACTTCTCGCGTTCGGCCAGCAGTTCATCCAGCTCCGCCTGTCCGATCACGGAGCGCAGCGTGGTCTGCGCCAGTTGTGACGTCGCGAACAGGAAGTCCTCGATCTCCAGGATTGCCCTGGTCGCATCGTGTACTCTGAAGTAGAGGACCGCGTTGACCTTCACCGAAACGTTGTCGCGCGTGATCACGTCCTGTGGCGGGATGTCCATCGCGATGATTCGCAGGCCGACACGCACCATTCGTTCGACACCGAACGGCACGAGGAAGATCAGTCCTGGACCGCGGACCGGTCTCACGCGACCGAGACGGAACACTACGGCCCGCTCGTACTCGCGGAGGATTCTGAGACTCGTGGCCAGCGCGGCTGCGCCGCCGATCGCTATGAGGGCGAGGATGACGTCCATGGTACCCTCCGAGACAGTACGTGTGAAAACCGGGTGCGGACGGGAAATATACGGAACCAGCCCGTCGCGCACAGCATTTCGGGGCGGGGTCCCGGCATGCGCCGGAAAATCCCACGGGCCTCCGTCGTCAGCCGTCCACCCGGACCACGACGGCGATTCCCTGCCCTCCACCGATGCAGGCCGTGCCGAGACCGTATCCACCGCCGCGGCGACGGAGCTCGTGAAGCAGAGTCGTCGTAATCCGCGCACCGGTCGCACCCAGTGGATGCGTCAGCGCGATCGCCCCACCGTTCACGTTCACCCGGTCCCGATCCAGGCCCAGCTCCTTTTCGACCGCCACGTACTGGGGGGCGAACGCTTCATTCACCTCGATCACGCTCAGGTCGTCGAATCCGATCCCGGCTCGTTCCAGGGCGGCGCGGGACGCCGGAGCGGGACCGATCCCCATGATCCGCGGTGGTACTCCGGCGACCGCCCACGAGACCAGGTGCCCTATCGGGGTTACGCCGTGCGCCGCGGCAAACTCGGCATCCGCGATGACCAGGGACGCCGCTCCGTCGCCGATTCCGCTCGCGTTACCGGCGGTCACGAGTCCGTCCTGTTTGAAGTACGGTCTGAGGCTCATCAACCCCTCCAGCGTCGCATCCGTCCGGATGTGCTCGTCCCGCTCGAACAGGACCTCCTTGCGCCGTTTCACCATCGAGACCGGCACGACCTCCTCGGCCAGCCGGCCGTCATCCCACGCGGCCGCAGCGAGCCGCTGGCTGCGCAGGGCGTACTCGTCCACCTCTTCACGGGTGATGTCGTACTCCTCGGCCAGGTTCTCCGCCGTCTGCGCCATCGAGAACCCGCAGTACGTGTCTGTGAGGGCCTCC
>JAENXO010000524.1 GCA_016649455.1 Gemmatimonadota bacterium
ACCTCCATCGTCGATCGTGAATCAGTCTGACAATGTATCCGGCCCGGAACGATATCGCCGCAGTCTATCTTCGGCCCAGTCTTCGAAGCGTCCCTCGAGAATCGCGTCTCGCGCCTCGGACGCCAGACTGACGAGAAACGCTACGTTGTGAATGGACAGAAGACGCAGACCCAGGAGTTCATCTGCGGCGAACAGATGCCTCAGGTAGGCCCGGCTGTAATTCAGACAGCACTCGCAGTCGCAATCCCCATCCAGTGGTCGGAAGTCCCGTGCGAAGCCGGCTCGCTTGACGTTGAATCGACCGTCGGTGGTGAACGCCGTTCCATTTCGGCCGTTCCGGGTGGGCGCGACACAGTCGAACATGTCCACGCCGCGTCGGATCGCCTCTATCAGGTCCGTCGGATATCCCACTCCCATCAGGTAGCGCGGCCGTTCGACCGGCATATGCGGCTCGCACACATCGAGGATAGAGAGCGTGACGTCCTTCGGCTCTCCGACCGACAGTCCGCCGATCCCGATCCCCGACCAGTCTCCCATCTCCAGAGTCCGCTCCAGCGACTCCAGTCGAAGTTCCGGCCAGGACGCCCCCTGGAAGATCGGAAACAGCAGCCCCGCCCGACCGGTCCCTTCCGCCCGGAGTTCCGCGTGTCGAGTTCGGCAACGCGCCAGCCACAGCAGCGTTCGTTCCAGCGCGCTTCGCGCGGTCTCGGGATCCGCCCGTCCGGGAGGGCACTCATCCAGGGCCATCATCACATCCGACCGGAGACACGCCTGGATATCCACGGCCCGCTCCGGCGTGAGCAGGTGACGCGAGCCGTCGATGTGGCTCTGGAAGGTCACTCCCTCGTCGGTGACGCGATTGATCCGGGCGAGAGAGAAGACCTGGAATCCCCCGGAATCCGTGAGAATCGGACCGTCCCAGTGCATGAACGGGCCGAGGCCGCCGGCCTGCTCGATCACCTCCATGCCAGGTCGAAGGTAGAGATGGTAGGTGTTCCCGAGCAGGATGCGGGCTCCCAGCCGCTCGAGGTCTTCAGGCGTAAGACCTTTCACGGTCCCCTGCGTCCCGACCGGCATGAAACAGGGGGTAAGGACCTCACCATTTCGAAGCCCGAAGGTCCCGGCCCGGGCCCTTCCGTCAGTGCCATCGATGCGGTAACGCCCCTCTTCGAGGCCCTCGTTTCGCGCCGATCCGGTCCTGGTGTCACTCACAGGATCAGCATCGCGTCGCCGTAGGAGTAGAACCGGTACTCTTGACGCACGGCGTGCCGGTACGCCTGCATTATGAGTTCGGTTCCCGCGAACGCCGAAATGAGCATCAGGAGGCTCGACCTCGGCAGGTGGAAGTTCGTAACCAGTCCGTCGACTCCGAGGAATGGATGCGGGGGGAGAATGTACAGGTCGGTCCATCCCGATCCCGGCGCGAATCGACCGTCCTGCTGAACGGTCGTCTCCAGCACGCGGGCCGAGGTAGTGCCTACGGCCCAGATCTTTCCTCCGGAGTCACGAGCGTCGTTCAGTTGCTGCGCGGTACCCGGCGTCATTTCCCACCGCTCGGAATGCAGTACGTGCTCCCGCGGGTCCTCGGCATCCACCGGCCGGAACGTCCCGGGTCCGACGTGCAGCGTAACCCGCGCTACCTCGATGGACTTTGCGGTCGCCGCGCGCAGGAGCTCGGTCGTGAAATGAAGCCCGGCCGTGGGCGCCGCGACACTCCCGACGGATTCGGCATACACCGTCTGGTACCGCTCCCGGTCTTCCGGGTCCGGCGGTCGCTCGACGTACGGGGGGAGCGGAACGTGCCCGTGGCGCTCGATCAACTCGAACGGATCGCCCTCACCAACGAGGTGGACGACCCGCCCTCCGTCCGGGGTCGAGTCCTCGATCCGGACCTGGAACTCGTCGGACACGACCACCAGCCGGCCGGGCTTGAGCTTGCCGCCCGGTCGGACGAGCGCTTCCCAGTTCCGGCCGGTCTCATCACCGGGCAGCGGGTTCAGGAGAAGCACCTCAGCAGCAGCTCCGGTCGGCTTGCGCCCCAGCAGCCGGGCGGGAAACACGCGCGTGTCGTTGAGCACCAGGACGTCGCCGGGAGCCGGATAGTCGAGGAAGTCAGGAAACCGGCGGTCAGCCAGTGTCCCGGC
>JAENXO010000368.1 GCA_016649455.1 Gemmatimonadota bacterium
CCCGGATCATCGAGGTCGGGCGACTCGTCTCCGATCTGGCCGAAACACTGAGCCAGCGCTGAGCCGCCGAGTCGATGACGTCCGCCACCCAGGTCCACGAACAGCAGGCGTCCGCTGCCGGCCAGCGTCAGGTCCGGGGTCACGGTCTTCGTGATGTCGGGACTCGTCACATAGGCGCTCACGACGAGCGCTCCCGGCGCCTTCACTGTCTCGTCCGCGTTCTCCCGGCCCGGCGCGAGAGCCGCCATCGACAGAGAGTCCTTGCCTCCGTCGATCGCGATCCCGAGGTCCTCCAGCACCTGTGCCAGTGCCACGGCGGCATCGGCGAGCGCCGAGCCTTCGCCCGGGAGCTTCGCGGCCCACATCCAGTTGCCCGAGCACTTCACGTCCTCGAGGTGGCTGACCCGGGCCCAGACGAGATTCGTCAGCGCCTCACCGACGCTCAGGCGCGCCATCGCCGCGGGGTCCAGCAGGCCCTTGATCGGCTGCTCTCCGATCGCCGTAGCGCCGCCCGTGACTCCGAAGTGACTCTGGGCGATCACCGCGACGTCTGCGACCGTCAACTGCAGCGGTCCGGCCGTCTGCTGCCGCGCGACCAGCCCGGTCACGCTTCGATCCACCTTCGTGGTGAGGAACCGCTTCGATCCCACCGACAGCAGGCGCAGCACCCGGTCGAGCGCGTCCCGGACCGAAAGACCTTCCGGGAGATCGATCGGCTCGAGCACGGAAGCGACCCGGTGCATGTCGAATGTCTTTCGGGGCATGTCCCCGAGCACGTCCTCCAGCTCGAGATTGACCGGGGTGGATCCGTCCTGCTCATCGTGCAGCACGATCCGGCCGTCACCCGTGACCCGACCGACGAGACCGTACGGCACCTTCTCGCGCTCGCACAGATCGTGAAACAGACCCTCGTCTCCCGGACGGAGAAGCAGGGCGTCATTCTCCTGGTACTCTGCGCCCCAGATCTCGAGCACGCTCAGGGTATCGTCACCGACGGGAATCGACCTTGCCTCGATCCGCGCCCCGGCCGGCTCGACAATTTCCTTGAGAACGTTACAGTTCCCTCCTGCCCCCTGATCGTGGATCGAAACAATCGGATTCCGGTCGCCGAACTCGACACAGGCGCGGAGCACCCGGTTCACCTTCTGCTCCATCTCGGCATCGCCGCGCTGCACGGCATTGAAGTCGAGCTCGGCTACGTTCTCCCCCTGGACCATACTGGAGGCGGCACCGCCTCCCATCCCGATCCGATACGCCGGCCCGCCGATCTTCACTACCCACATGCCCGGCTCGGGCGAGTGCTTTTCGACGTGCCGGGCATCGATCTGGCCGATCCCACCGCTGAACATGATCGGCTTCAGCCACTCCCGGCGCTCTCCACCGGGGAGCCTGAGGCCGAACGAGCGCGTGTACCCCTGGATCAGGGGCTCTCCAAACTTGTTCCCGTAATCCGAGGCCCCGTCGGACGCCTCGATCTCGATTTCGAGCGGCGAGGCGAGATTCGACGGATAGGCGAAGGTCGGCTCCTCCCAGGGCAGCTCGTGACCGGGGACATACAGGTTGCCGACGCAGTAGGCCGCCGTGCCGGCGACGACGAGACTTCCCCGTCCCGCGGCGTGCACGTCGCGGATCCGGCCGCCGGCCCCGGTCTCCGCGCCGGGAAACGGCGCGACGCCGCTGGGAAAGTTGTGGGTCTCCGCGGTGAACAGCAGGTGATAGTCCACTTCCGACGCCTGCATCGGACCCGGAGTTCCGGGTCGGTGAGGGAGCAGAGTCCGGATTCGATATCCCTCGATCGCGCTGGAGTTGTCCTCGAAGGCGATCACGCTGTTCCGCGGATTCGCGTCGAGCGGTGCCTTGAGCATCCTCATCAGAGAGTGCGGGAGCTCCTCGCCGTCCACGATCAGTCGCCCCCTGAAGAACCAGTGGCGTGAATGCTCGCTGTTCGATTGCGCGACATCGAACAGTTCAACGTCCGTCGGGTCACGGCCGATGCGGTCGCGGAACAGGCCCAGGTAGTACTCGAGGTCCCATTCGTCGAACGCGAGCCCCATGTCGCGGTTCACGCGCTCGAGGGCCGCCATTCCCTCTTCCAGCACGGGAATCGTGCGGACGGGCTCTGGTCTGACTCCCGTCTCGAACGTCTGCAGAGGCTCTGGATACGGACACTCGGTCATTCGATCGTGCACGAGCGACAGGAAGGCAGCCCGTTCATGGTCCGCCAGGGGCTGATCGAGTCCAAGAAGATACCGGCGGGATCTCTCGACGCGGGTGATCGACTCGAGACCGCATGCCTGGAGAATCGAAACCGCGTTCGTGGACCACGCCGTCGTGAACGTCATTCGAGGACCGACTTCGAGGATCTCAGTCGCCTCGGACTCGGAACCGAGAGCCCTGACCGCCAGGAAGCTCTCGCTGGCGAAACCTTCCGGCTCGAAGGTCTCCGACAGCAGCCAGGTGAGAGCCCTCAAGTCCCGTTCGGACAACGGTCTGTCCGCCGCCACGTTGAAACAGTACTCGGCTCCGATCCCATGGAGATCAGAGCGGATCTCATTCCGGGTTCGGTCCTCGAGCGCGCGGATGCGGGAGGTTGAGAGGGCCGGAGAGCGATAGAAATGAAGGAAAGCCATTTCGGTCCGATTCTCGGTGGTCTCGGAGTTATCCGGCCGGACTACGCGCAGTCGCTCGGCCTCGACCGGGGCTTCGCCGGCAGTATAGCGAGCCGCGCGAGACGCGTCACCACCGGGTCCCTTCATGACTCCGTTGCCGGGCGGCCGAAACCCCCGGACGGGTTCGAACGTAGTTTCAGGCCGTAGCCAGGATCGATCGACCCAGACCAGGAGCCCCGTCATGTTACGCCGCCCGGCAGACCGGAGATTCCGCCTTCGTCCCGACCGATACCGGAGAGGCTGCCACGTAGCGGCGCTCCCGGCAGCCCTGATCTTCTGCGCGTGTTCTGCAGGTTCGGACGAGTCGGCAGCTGAAGGGGCGGACTCTACAGATCCGGTCGAAGTGGCCGCCCTGGCCGAGGTCCCGATAGACACGGACTTCGGTCTCGTCTGGCTGGAGGTATCGGTCAACGGGAGCGACCCACTGCCGTTCCTGCTCGACACCGGCTTTGACTACAGCGTGATTGACGCAGGAGTCGCTGCGGCACTTTCCCTGACCGTATCTGACCCCGATACGGTTCCGCAGCCGGGTGGGCCCGTCGAGATCGGACTCGCGGAGGGAGTCACGATCAGAATGCCTGGCGGAGAGTTC
>JAENXO010000431.1 GCA_016649455.1 Gemmatimonadota bacterium
CGGCTACTGAATCCGTCCGGGGCCCGGACGGCACCGAGGTAGCGGCCGTCCTCGTCGAACACGTCGAACAGCCAGGGCTCGTGCCACTCGTCCGCGATCGCGTCGGGCTCGCTCCGATCGTAGTCAGGGTCCTCCCGCCTTACCGCGGGCTGTGAGACTCTCACCCAGACCGTCCCATCTTCTCCCGCGTAGAAATCCCGGTAGGGCGGCTTGTGGTCCGGAATCGGATCCCCGTCCCACCGCCAGCCGGGCTCGGTCTGACGCATATCCCGGGTGGCGAACGCCTCCTCCTCCGCTTTTTCGCCCCCCGCCACCGGTACTGGCGTGAAATTCTTCGTGATGCGAAGCGGCCCCTGCGGCCTGTCCAGGGTGAGGGAGTAGTCGGTACTGATCCCGTGAATGAAGTACCCGTACGGACTCAACGTCGTATCCTCATCCGGTGTGAACGGAACATTGTTGACCGACACGCTGTTGCCGTCCTCGCTCTCAAACCGGGCCTCGATGCGGGAGCCCTCGAACCCGGTGTCCGGTGCGATCAGCGTGTCTCCCGGAGTCCCGTCCGGCAGGATCTGCACGAGGCCGCTCCGCCAGTCCATCACGTCGGCCTCTGTGTCGAGCAGGATGATGGTGTAGGCCCGGTCCAGCGTGTCCACGATCATCCGGGCGGAGGTGTTGAAGCCGCCGCGGATGCGCCACTCGGCCAGCGGTTCGCCGGCCGGAGAGTACACCTGGATACGGGCGTTTGCCGGATCCCGGAGCAGGACTCTGCCGTCGGACAGGACGTTCAGTCCACCGTCGGGGCTCTCGTACTCGCCGGGTCCGTCGCCCGGCCGGCCGAACGTCGTGCGGTAGGTTCCATCCGAATTGTAGACCCGCAGGGCCGGCACCTGCCGATCCATGGCGTAGATCGTCCCGTCGGCGCCCTCGGCGAGCGAAACGATCGATCCGAGCATGTACTCCTCGGGTCCGTCCAGCATGCCGATCGAGACCTCGGGAACGAGTTCAGCCGTGTCGCCCCACACGCTGCCGGAGACGGTCCTGACGACCACCGTGTCGCCGATCGTGTCGTGCACGGCTACCCAGGCGAGGGAGTCGTCGGCGTCCTCGCTCGTGGAGCAGGCCCCGGTTACGAGGCTCAGCAGCAGGGCGAACAGGATGGTGAATGCTCGGGCCGGGCTCATGTCGGGCGCTCCGTGAGAGGACGTGTGAATCGATGTTCGCGTCACCGTCGGTTAGACACCGTCAGAGTTCGGGAAGTTGGGGCGGCCGGTGTCAGATCCATACACCCATGGACCCCAGAGTGTCCGTTTGTTGAACGGCGGGTCCCGAGCCTGATACATTCAAGCAGAACGCCATACGAACGCCAGCTTCAGAGGAATCATGGCCAAGACCAGTTCATTCGACGTGAGCACCGGCGTGGACCTGCAGGAGGTCGACAACGCCGTGAATCAGGCCCGCAAGGAAGTCGCGCAGCGCTACGACTTCAAGGGCACCAAGTGCACCATCGAGTTCGATCGCGCCGGCGCCGCGGTCGCCCTCGACGCCGACGACACCTACAAACTCCAGGCGCTTCGCCAGGTCCTGCGGGAGAAGTTCGCGGGGCGGAAGGTCCCGCTGAAGAACCTCGACGAGGGCAAGGTCGAAGAGGGGTCTCTCGGCCGGGCCCGGCAGCGGATCGGGCTGAAGCAGGGAATCGACCAGGAGACTGCCAAGAAAATCTCGAAGGAAGTCCGCGACCAGGGGATCAAGAAGATCCAGGTGCAGATCCAGGGAGACGAACTGCGAGTGGTAGCCCCGTCGCGCGATGCGCTGCAGGAGGTGATCGCGTTTCTACGTGCTCAGGACTACGGGGTGGAGTTGAATTTCGGGAACTACCGCTGAGTTCCGACATTCCTGGAGGCTGTTCGAACCATGTATTTCCTGGGCAAGTTCCTGGCTCGACTGATCAAGGTCGGGCGTCTGACTGTCGTCGCGGCAAATGGAGAGGAGCATGTGTTCGGCGGCGGGCAGCCGGGCCCCCAGGTGGCCATCAAGCTGCACGATCCGGCGCTGGCCTGGAAGCTGTTCCTCAACCCGGAGCTCGCTTCGGGTGAAGCGTACATGGATGGCACCCTGACGATCGAACGGGGCACGCTTCGCGAGTTCTTCGACCTGATCACCGGTAACATGGGCTGGCAGCCGGGCAATCCGCTCAACGCGAAGAACGCCCGGGTCCGGCGGATCAGAAACTTCCTGTCGCAGTTCGACAACTCCACGCGGGCGACGAGGAGCGTGGCACATCACTACGACCTGTCGAACGAGCTGTTCAGCCGGTTCCTGGACGGGGAGATGCACTATTCGTGTGCCTATTTCTCGGACCAGAATCCGGACCGGGATCTGGAGAGAGCGCAGGTCGAGAAGGCCGAGCACATCACAACCAAGCTGCTGCTGGAACCCGGGCAGTCAGTACTGGACATCGGGTGTGGCTGGGGGGCGATGGCCCTGCACCTGCGGGACCGGGTGGACGTCGACGTGACCGGCGTCACCCTGTCGAAGCAGCAGTACGAGCTGGCCTGCGAGCGGGCGACCGACCGGGGCGTAGATGAACATGTGCGGTTCCTGCTCCGGGACTACCGGGACATGGAAGGGACGTTCGACCGCATCGTCTCGGTGGGAATGTTCGAGCATGTCGGGCTGCCGCATCACCGGACGTTCTTCCAGGTGGTGCACGACCGTCTGAAGCCCGACGGGGTAGCGCTGCTGCACACGATCGGGCGGGCGGACGGTCC
>JAENXO010000197.1 GCA_016649455.1 Gemmatimonadota bacterium
GCGGCCGACCTATACAGTGGAATCGGACGATGCTGCGCAAGGGACCGGGCGGGAGAAGAGAATGACCGTCATTCGAGGATACAGGTGGGCCTGTGGGCTCGGGTTGAGCCTGGGGCTGTCGCTGCTTTCAGGCTGCGGTCCGGGTGACGGGCCAGCCGATCGGCTGTCAGCACTGCTGCCTCAGTTTGGACAAGCAGTCGCGGTCGAGTCTCCCGCGGGTCCCGGGGCGGGCGAGCCGTGGCTGTCCGTCGAGCCGCACGGCGGGGTTCTGATGAGCTGGCTCGAGCCGACGGAAGACGGCAATGCGCTCCGCTTTTCCGTGCTGAACGGCGACGTGTGGGAGCCGGCGCGAACGGTGGTTTCAAGGGCGGACCTGTTCGTGAACTGGGCCGACTTTCCTTCCGTTATCCGGATTCCCGATGGTTCGCTCGTCGCGCACTGGCTCCAGCGAACGGGGCCCGACACATACGCGTACGGGGTTCAGTTGGCACGCTCGACTGATGGCGGGCAGAGCTGGTCGGCCCCGATCACTCCGCACACGGACGAAACGCAGACCGAGCACGGATTCGCGAGCCTGTTTGCAGGTTCTGCGGTCGGTGCCGTCCGCACCGTGTGGCTCGACGGCCGCAACTATGCCGATCCCGCTGCCGACCCGGCGTTCATGACGTTGCGTCACGCGGAGATCGCCGCCGACGGATCGCTGTCGGCTGAAGCGGAGCTGGACCCTCGGACCTGTGACTGTTGCCAGACCTCGGCGGCCGCGACGGAGGGCGGCATCGTGGTTGCCTATCGGGGCCGGACCGGGGACGAGATCCGTGACATTCGGGTCGTGCGCTCAACTGCAACGGGTTGGACGGAGCCGTCCGTCGTCCACGACGACGGTTGGGTGATCCCGTCGTGCCCGGTAAACGGTCCGGCGATCGACGCGAACGGCAGCCTGGTGGCCGTGGCCTGGTTCACCGCCGCGAATGACAGTCCGCGGGTCATGCTGGCTTTCTCGAAGGACAGTGGCGAGAGCTTCGAGAGTCCGATCCAGGTGGCGGGCTCGGGCGAGATCGGCAGATCCCTGGGACGGGTGGACCTCGCGCTCACCCGCGATGGGGTCGCACTCGTCTCGTGGCTGCACGAGCGGGAGGGGACCGCGGCGTTGATGCTTGCCGCGCTCGATCCGGACGGATCCCGCTCGGGGACGACTGTGGTTCCGCAGCTGGACGGGGGACGGGCCACCGGGTTTCCACGAATGGCACTGCGCGGCGACGAGGTCCTGTTTGCCTGGACCGAGCCGGGCGATCCGGCGCGGATTCGACTGGTCGGAGTGCCGCTCGAACTGGATTGAGGATTCAAGCAGCGGGCTCCTCTCACCGGAGTGAAGCGGCTCAGGCCCGGCCGCTCTTCCGTCCGGTCCGCAGCACGTTGCCGACTTCCCGTCTGACGAGGGCGGGCAGCAGGTCGTCACGATCCCGCAGGTACCGCTGTGCCCGTTGCCTGTCGTGCTTGGCCATGTTCCTGAGCGACCAGGACACTGCTTTCACGATCAACGGTTCACGGCGGCCCAGCACCCGGTCCAGCAGCGACAGAGAATAGTCGGCCGGAACCTCGCCGCTGCGGATGACCGGGACGGTAGACACGATCGCCAGCCGGGGTCGCCAGACTCCGTCTGCCTCGACGAGTCGATACAGGAACTGCTTCCGCTCCGGAGGGCCGGCGAGGATCCAGCGACCGACGATCGCGGTGCCGAGAAGGTCGCAGGTTGGCCAGCTGTCGATCTCGCCAGACCACCCGAACAGGCGGGCTTCGGGAAGTCGCTCCACGGCGTCGGGGAACCAGCGCAGAATCTCCAGCCCGACCAGCCGCTCGTCCCTGGAGCCAGCGCTCCACAGAGCCGCCGCCATCTCCTCTGCCACCGTTGGGTCGCGCTGGCGATTCTCCCGTACCCAACGCTTTGCAGCGCGCCTCAGGTCCGGCGTCCGCGTCCCGAGAACTTCGAGATCGGTGGGCGCAACCGCGAGAGATCCTTCCCGATACTCCGGGTCGGTCGCTTCCTCGAGTTCTTCACGCAATCGGCTGAGATCGTCCGACAGTCCGGTCATCCATACAATCTCGCATTCAGGACCTTCCGGTGCGAGGTTTCTCCCACCCCTGAATTCACCGTTTTCCGGAGGACCTGGATGCTTCTCTCACGCCTCGTTACGCTCGCCGTTCTCGCCGTATTCGTCCTTCCGGTGCATGCCAGGGCCCAAACAGGACATGAACCCCGCGTGCTGGTCATCGGGATCGATGGTGTGCGGGTGGACATGCTGGCCAGGGCCGAGACCCCGACGCTGGATTCGCTCTCCGGGGCCGGGTTCTTTTCCGACGAGGCGAAGACGAGAGTGCGGACGGTCAGCGGGCCCGGCTGGTCGAGCATGCTGACGGGTGTCCGGACCGACAAGCACGGCGTGGACTCGAACAACTTCAGTGGGAACCGCTATGCGGAGTGGCCGGATTTCCTCACCCGGGTGGAAGCGGAACGGCCCGAGTTGGGCACGTTCGCCGTGCTGGACTGGCCGCCGCTCGGGACGACGGACTCAGGCGGGCCGCTGATCTCCGACGGGATCGACGTGAAGCTGAACTTCGACGGGGAGACGGACGGCTACGGCCCTGCCGATGCTGAGAGCGTCGAAGCGGCGGTGGAGCACCTGCGGACGGCAGACGTGCATGCGGCGTTCGTCTACCTAGGGAACCCCGACGTGGTGTCGCACGAGACGGATTCGTTCTCGGACGAGTACCGCGCCTCGATCGAGCGCGCAGATGCACAGACGGCAGAGCTGCTGGACGCGCTGCGTGCCCGACCGGGCTACGACGACGAGGACTGGCTCATCCTGGTCAGCACCGACCATGGCAGGAACGACGCGGGCGGGCACGGCGGACAGTCGCCATCCGAGACCACGATCTTCTTCCTGGCAGCCGGCCCGGCAGTCAGTCCCGGACGGACCGACTGCCCACCGGAGATCGTCGATGTCGCTGCCACGGCGCTGGCTCATCTCGGGATCGTGGCGCCGGAGCTCGACGGTCAGCCGCGAGGCCTGGGGCCGAGGGGGTGTGCTCCGGAATGAGTGATTCGGTCTTACCTGCGATTTCGCCGGCTCTCCGGACGAGAAAGGGCCGCCCTACGGAGCGACCCTTTCTCACTTGAACGCGTTTGTTCGATCTATGCAAAACACCCGACGCCGAAACGAGGCAAGGAACGCTGGGTGCGGCCCCACCCGCACGTCCTCACCTCGCTTCGCACGCCAGACTCGTGTAGTCCGGTCGCTTCGCAGCCGTCTCGTGGCGGTATCCTCCGATCACCCTTCCCTGGTAGAGCAGGAATACCCCCGGCATCTGCAGACCGTCTCCCCGCAGGGCCCCTAACCCATGCCCACCACCGCCGAGCCACGCGGGCGCAGCGGCCGACATCCCCCTTCGCCACACTTCGGGCCCGAGCAGCTGCTTCATGTTGCCCTTTCCGAGCCCGAAGTCTCTGTACAATCGCTGCGTCGGGTCTGCGAATCTCGGCAAGTCATCCAGACCGTAGGATTCCAGAAAGGCATCGAATTCGGAATCATCCATCATGCCGACAAACGCTGGCGTCACACCCTCACGCTCGATGGCCTCGCGCTGCTCGGAGACGTCCGTCGCGGCTTCACGGCAGAAGGTGCACCCGGAGTGACGCAGGAATACGAGAAGGACCGGCTGTTCCCGGGTCAGGGAGTCCAGCGAACGTCCATGCTGGTCCAAGACTTCCGGAATCCGGTACGGTAGACCGGGGATGTCTTCGGATCCCGACGAAACGGCAGGAAACTCGAGGATCTGTTCCATCTCTCTCTCGCTCCTGCTTCCAGGCTAGAGCTGCGCCTGCAAACGGGCGTCGCGCTGCTCGGATAGCGGGTTGATGTCTTCCGCGCTTACCAGAACCTGATCGATCGCGGTATCGACGAGGCGATTCACCTCGGGGTAGCCAGCCCCACCGTGTCCGGCAGCTCCTACCACCGTGTGAGGAGAGCTCGTCGTCCCCATTGCCATGCCGATAGTTCCTGCCACGGTCATCAATACACCAAGTAATGTCAGGCCAATGAATCGTCGCATTGGTCCTCCCTGTTCAACTGACGCGACACGATCATACGCCATTCCAAGAGGAGTGTCAATGGGTTGTCTAGATTAGATGACGCACACAACTCGACAGTAGGTGGGCAGAGCTGATTCATAGCAGGCAGGACGGGAGGACCCGGGTACTGGGACCCGGACGGCAAGCGCCGTCCGGGCCGGTCGATCAGGGTGTCAGGCAATCGGCTTCCGCGCCCGGACGAAGGCCGACATCAGGCGGCCTTCCAGGACTTCGCCTTCCGCCTCGGTCTCGATTCCGTAGTCGGACAGGACAGCTCTGACGTCGTCCGCCCCATAGATCCGGGTCGGTTCGATCTCGATCGCCTCGAACCCGGCGTCGGTCAGCAGGCTCCGGTACTCGTCCTCCTCCAGCGCGCCCGCCACGCAGCCGGCCCACATCTCGAGGCTCCTACGGATTTCGGTCGGGATCTCGCCACGCACCACCACGTCGGACACCGCGAACCGGCCACCCGGCTTGAGGACGCGAAACGCCTCGGCCAGGACCTTGGGCTTGTCCACCGAGAGGTTGATCACACAGTTCGAGATCACGACGTCCACTTCCGCCTCGTCCAGCGGCAGTTCCTCGATCTCACCTTTGCGGAACTCGACGTTCGGGATCTGCGCTTCGGCGGCGTTGCGTCGCGCCAGGGCAAGCATCTCGTCTGTCATGTCCACTCCGATCGCGCGGCCCGTCGGCCCGACCCGGCGGGCGGAGAGGATCACGTCGATGCCGCCGCCCGAGCCGAGGTCCAGGACGGCCTCGCCTTCGGCCAGCTCCGCCAGCGCCGTCGGGTTCCCGCACCCGAGCGAGGCTTCGAGCGCCGCGGCCGGCACATCCTGGCGCTGCACGCCGTCGTACAGGTCCCGGGTGATCGGGTCCGAATCACCGCAGTCCGATCCCCCGCAGCAGCACCCCTTGGACTTCGCCGCCTCCGCGTAGCGCTCGCGCACGGCTTCCTTGATGTCAGTGTTCATCTGTCCCCTCCGTGAATAAAGAATCGTTTATGCATCGCTTCAAAAAAAATCTCAAATGCCTGTTCTACGCGCTGCGAAACGGCTGGCAGCAGCGCTTACCCTGTCTGGGCTCAGACGTCGACTTCCCGGTGAATGCCCCCGTCGCCAGGGCGCCGGCGGCCCGTTCCAGCTCCTCCAGCGCTTCCGGGTTCAGCGAGTAGTAGACCCATCGACCCTTGCGCGCGTCCGATACCAGGCCCGCCTCGCGGAGTGTACGGAGGTGAAACGACAGCAGGGGCTGAGTCACATCGATCGCCTCGGCTAGCTCGCACACGCAGCGCTCACCCTTGCCCAGCAGCTCCAGGACCCGAACGCGCTTGTCGTCTGCCAGGGCCTGGAAAGCCCGGGCCAGCTGGGCGGGATCGCCCGTGACTGCGTTTGTGTGGGTGTTCATAAGTAAAGAA
>JAENXO010000056.1 GCA_016649455.1 Gemmatimonadota bacterium
GCCTATTTTGACAACATTCACCTGACTTACTGGCACAGCGACGAGAAGTCGGAAGCAGGAGACCCGAGCGGCTGGGGCCTCAATGTCTCGGGCACCTGGCTCTTCGACAGCAAATGGATGCCGTTCCTGCGCGGCGGCTACGCGAAGGACGGCGGGAGCCTGCTGCAGAAGTCGGTCAGCACCGGCGTGGGCTACCAGTGGGTCCCGGGCCGGGACGTGCTTGGCCTCGGATTCAACTGGGGAGAGCCGAACGAGGCCACCTGGGGCGAGGGCCTCCGGGACCAGTACACGATCGAGCTCTTCTGGCGCTGGCAGCTCGGCTCACAGCTCGCCGTGACGCCGGACCTGCAGCTCCTGATCAACCCGGCCAACAACCCGGATGAGAGCTCGATATGGGTATTCGGGATCAGGGGCCGGCTGAATCTGTGACCAAACAGGGTGGACACGGGTGAGCCGATAGACCCGTGTCCACCCGCCGGCTTCGGACCCGGTCCCGCTGGCAGCTAGAACACCTCGATGGCCAACCCCTGCTGCGGCCCGATCGGTAAAGCTCTGGCGTTGAACTCAAGTACACGTATCGTGGGTTCGACGACGACCTGGCGCTGATGACGCAGTCTCGAGACGTACTCCCACATGGAGGATCGGCATGAAGGGCATGGTGGACGCGTTCAAGAGCATCGCGATCGGCGGGATCCTGTTCATCATTCCGGTCACCGTCGCCGTCGTGGTCATCGGCAAGGTGATGGGTGTCCTCGAGGTGGTGGCCGAGCCGATGGCCGACTTCCTCCCGACCGACACGATTCTCGGTTTCGGGCTGGCACAAGTGATAGCCGTCGCGATTCTTCTATTCGTGTGCTTCGTTGCCGGGCTGATCGCCCGGTCCGCGATCGGTCAGCTCGTGGGTGGAAAGGTCGAAGGAGTTCTCCTGGCCGGAATACCCGGTTACGCTGTGCTCAAGGGGCTGGTCGAGCAGGTTCTCAAGAGCCAGGAGCAGGCCGCCCAGTTCAAGCCGGTGCTCGTGCCGGTGCGGGGCGGGTTCAGGCCCGCCTTCGAGGTGGAACGGCTACCCTCGGGAGAGGTGGTAGTATTCCATCCCAGCTCCCCCAACGTGTGGTCCGGGTTCGTCTCCTACCTGGAGCCGGCACAGGTCCGGCCGCTGGAATTGGGGGTCGGGGAGATGTTCCATTCCCTCGAGCAGATGGGAATCGGCACCAGCAAGTACCGATCGCCGGACAGCCCTGCTGCCGATTGACCTTCGGCGCCGTCCCGCACCCGTACCCCTTTTCTACTCCCAATCGGTGGAGTCTCCACTGCCTGTGGTTCCGCACTATGTTGCACGGTGCCGGAGAATCCCGCGCCTCAACAGAATCCTGTACATCCCACGGAGCCGTCGAATGACTGCACTTCGTTTGATTCTCAGCTGCATCGGAACGCTGGTCCTCGCGATCCTCGTGGCACGACCAGGGGTCGGCCAGGAAGTCACTCTGGCGGCGCACAAGACGCCCGCGGCAGGTGCCTGTGATTTCTCGGACGTTCCCGGAATCGTGTGGTGGGGCCCCGAGACCGAGATGACGCTCGACCGTCTCGCGGCCTATGCGGCTCCCGTGTTCTGGCACTCGCCTGACGAGCCGGAGATGGAGGGTCTGAGTGGAGCGGATCTGATGGTGCCGGAAGCGTTCCCGTTCCAGGAGGCCGAGAGCCCTGTCGTCTACTACCAGCTTAAGGAAGTCCAGACCAGGCCCGAGACCGGGGCGACGGTAATGTCGCGAGACGCGGTGCACCGCGGCGGATCACTCATCGACATGACCGAAGCCGTGTTGCTGCGTCTCGACTACTACGCGTACTACTCGGACGAGGCCGGGCTGGGCGCCCACAAGCACGATATCGAGCCCGTGGAGTTCATGCTCGGGATCGCTCGTAGCGATGGGGATTTTGCCACGGAGTACGGGTTTGCGGATCGCTGTGCCGAAAGAAACTATCTCGTAGTGGTGACCCGTGTGACCGGCAAAGCGCACGGAATAGAGTGGTTCTGGAACATCATCACCGTCGACGAAGAGACGCAGTTTCCCATGTATATCCTCGTCGAGGAAGGGAAGCACGCCCTGGCGACGGACAAGAACTCCGACGGGTATTTCACGCCGACCTACGACGTCAACGTGAGGGTCAACGACGCGTGGGGCGTGCGGGACATCATACGCTCGGGCGGGCTGATGACGGGCGGCTACGATGCCTGGATGACGAAAGTCCGCCGACCCGAGCATCGGGTGCTCCCACCGCTGCCCGAGGACAGTCCCCTGTTGCCCGAAGGCCTGGAGCGACAATTGACCTACCAGGGAGAGAACGCCGTTTACGAGTTGCGCGAATTGCCCCGCGGTGAGGAGTTCCAAGCCTGGGATCAGTCGCAGGCGTCCGAGCCGAACTTCCACGCCCTGTATCCGTTCGTCAAGGACAAGGAAGTGCCCGACTGGCCGGCAGTCGAGGAACTGAGCGGCGTCAAAGCGGTCGACCAGATCAACAACTGGCTGGTGTCCGGAACGGCGAAGAAATCCCTGTCCATCGCGGCGTACAGCGACGGCAGCGGCATCGGCTTCTCGTGGGTATTCCCGCTGTTCATCGTCAAGAACATGACCATCCCGATGAGCGGCGGATACCTGCTGCACCGGATGTATCTGAAGGGAGACAACCTCGGCGACTTCGGCTGGATGCTGCTGTACGCGAACTCGGCATCTCGCTGGGTGGATACGTACTTCTCGGCCGGCGTGGAGTGGTATTCCGAAACCGACGATGCCGGTGTCGTTGACAACCGTTCCGATTTCGTGCTCGAAACGGGGCTGAAGTTCCGGGCCCAGATCGGCAGCACCCCACTCAAGTTTCTCTCATTTTTCACGGATTTCTGGGGCTTCCGGGTGGGAATCAAGAATTACGGATTCCACGACATCGAACGGTTGACCTACGTGCTGGAGATCGGCGCCGGGAGCTTCTAGGCCTGATCCGGTCGCGAGAACAGGTGAAAAGGCTGGACCCGTCCCCGGTCGTCACACATGTTGTTGCAACACCGAACTGACAAGGAGACCGAGATGAGCACGGAAACCACGACCCAGGCCGACCCTCAAATCGTAAGAAGCGCCGTCGAGGCGGCGATCCGCATCGGCCTGCTGTTTCTGCTGGCGGCGTTTTCGCTGAAGATCCTTGCCCCGTTCATCAACCTGGTGCTGTGGGCAACGATCATTGCGGTGGCGATTTACCCGCTGTTCGTCTGGTTGACGAACAAGCTGGGTGGACGGACGAAGCTGGCATCGGCTCTGTTCGTGCTCGTGTCGCTGGCGCTGATCCTCGTCCCCTCGTTCATTTTCCTCGGCGAAGCGATCGATGAATCCAGGGGGATTCAGGCCCAGCTCGAAGCGGGTACGCTGGACGTGCCTCCGCCGCCGGCCAGCGTCGCCGAATGGCCGGTCGTGGGCGAGAAGACGTACGAGCTGTGGGCTGGCGCTGCCCGGAACCTGCCTGCCACGATCGAGCGCTACGATGACCAGGTCCGCGCCGTGGCGGGCTGGGGGCTCGGCGCGATCGGGGGATTAGGGGTGACAGTGCTCCAGTTCGTGCTGTCGATCATCATCGCGGGGCTGTTGCTGGCGAGCGCCGAAGCCGGGAAGAAGGGGGTCGTGGCGGTCGCCACTCGTTTCTTCGGGCAGGATGGCCCCGCGTTCGTGGTCCTCGCTGAGAAGACGATCCGCAGTGTCACAGTGGGGGTGCTCGGCATCGCCGTGATCCAGTCGATTCTGTCGTTGATCGGCATGGCGATCATCGGCGTTCCGCTGGCTGCTCTGTGGGCGCTGTTCGTGCTGATGTTCGCGATCGTCCAGCTGCCACCAATCTTCGTGCTCGGTCCGGTGATGGTATACGCGTTCGCCGCCAAGAGCACCACGGCGGCAGTGTTCTTCCTGATTTACGGCCTCATCGTGAGCGGCAGTGACGCGGTCCTCAAGCCACTCCTGCTCGGACGCGGCGTGGACGTCCCGATGCTGGTGATCCTGCTCGGAGCGATAGGTGGAATGATCGCATTCGGGATCATCGGGCTGTTCGTCGGGGCCGTGATGCTGGCTATTGCCTACCAGCTGTTCGTCGCGTGGGTAACCGAGGGGACTCTCACGCAAGGCGAGCCGGGCGTCGTACCGGAAGAATCGGCGGCAGGGGCGTAGCACTTGAGCGAGGAAGAAGTCGTCAGCACGGAGCCGCAGGCGGCGTCGACCGAAGGGGACGCCGAAGCATCCCCTGAGCCACAGGCGCCACGGCGCAAGCGGATGGACCCGGCCCGCCGGATCACCCTGATCGTGCTGGCAGTCGTTGCCGTCCTGTTCGGCTGGCACCTCATGGCTGACCGTGCCACCCCG
The DNA here is from genome assembly GCA_016649455.1 of Gemmatimonadota bacterium. Taxonomy (GTDB): domain Bacteria; phylum Gemmatimonadota; class Gemmatimonadetes; order Palauibacterales; family Palauibacteraceae; genus Carthagonibacter. The sequence goes on from JAENXO010000056.1 coordinate 4,392, forward strand.
TACACCGATCTCGGCAACGTCGATGGGTACGTGATCCCGATCGCGGCGCAGGTGCCAGGCTACATCACCGAGGTCGGCGTCGTTCTCAACCAGGTCGTCGAGGAAGGCGATCTGATCATCCAGATCGACACCTTGCCGTATCAGCTGGCGGTGAATTCGGCCCGGGCATCGCTCGAGCTCTCGGGCCAGCAGGTCCGGGCGCAGATCTCAGCTATCGCGTCGGCGGCGGGTCGGCTGGGCGTGTCAGAGGCCCAGCTCGACCGACAACAGCGGTACCACGATCGTGTCGAGGCGATCGCCGCCGAGAACCCCGGGGCGCTTTCGCAGGCGGACCGGGACCGGGCGGTGACCGCGCTCGCACAGGCGGAAGCGAGCGTGATCAGTGCCGAGGCGGAGCTGGAAAAGGCGAAAGAGACGCTGGGTGTGGAGGGCGAGGCCAATCCGGCCATCAAGGCGGCGGCTGCGGCGCTCGCACAGGCGGAATTCAACCTCGATAACACCATGATCCGTGCGCCACGAGCCGGCATCATCGGTGACCTCCAGCTCACCGAAGGACACTTTGCCGCAGCCGGCCAGCCACTCGCCACGTTCATCTCCGCGCAGGACGTATGGGTGAGGGCCAACATGCGCGAGAACAACCTCGGCCGGATGAAGGTCGGCAACCGGGCGGAGATCGCGCTCGACGTGGCGCCGGGCCAGATCTTCGAGGGACACGTGGCCAGCATGAGCGCCGGCGTCGAGACCGGACAGCAGGCACGCGGATCCCTGCCCACGGCAGAGCAGACCCAGGGCTGGCTGCAGGACCCGCAGCGGTTTCCGGTGATCATTCGGTTCGACGGCGACGACGCTAGCGGATACCGCCGGGCCGGTGGGCGGGCAAGCGTGATCGTCTACACCGGCTCGAATCCGCTGCTGAACCTCCTCGGAAAGCTCCAGATCCGGCTGACGACGATCTTCTCGTACCTCCGCTGATGTCCGCTGAGGCGGTAAGCACCTCCACGCTTCCGTTGGACGGATTGCTTACGGACATCCGCACCCGGCGTGTGGTGCGCTTCGCCCTCGGTGCGACCGTGTCCACGGGCCTCGCCTACCTGATCGGGTTCGAACTCCCGTTCCTCGTGCCGATCCTCGTGGCGATGCTGCTCGGTTCGCCGGCGCCCTGTCCGTCGCTCCGGGCGGGGATCGCCTTCGTGGCCCCGGTCGCTGTGGCGGCATTTCTCGGCGTCGTGCTCACCCGGTACGTCCTGCAGTTCGCCCTCATCTTCCTGCTCATCGAGTTCCTGGTCCTGTACCACATCTTCTACGCCCTGGCCGGCGGTGCCGCCCCGCTCCGCATGGTGTGGCTGCTCATCGCCGCCCTGATCATCCCACTCATGGGCCAGGCGTCGATCGGTCTGTCCGTCGGCGTCGCGCTCGGCCTCGTCGAAGGAGCGGCGATCGCGATCGGAGCGACCTGGCTGAGCTTCGGCCTGCTTCCGGATCCACCAGTCCCGGATTCAGCGCCCGCGGGGGGACTCGATGCGAAGCCCGCGAAACAGGTCCCTCCGCCCGAGGCGCGGGCCGCCTTCGCCCGCCGCGCCCTCACGGTCCTGTTTCCCATGCTCGCGCTGTTCTTCGTCATGGGGTGGACATCGCATGCCGTGATCCTCGTGTACGCGGCGCTGCTATCGCTGAGTCCGAGCTTCGCGGCAGGATGGAAGCAGGGGAAAGGAATGATCGCAGGAAATCTCATCGGAGGAGTGACGGCGATCGTATTCTACCAGATCCTGATCGTCTGGCCGTCGATCAGGATCTTTCTGCTGCTCACCTTCGTCACGGGCCTCGTGTTCGCGAACGTGATCTTCTCCGCTCGCCCGATCGCCCCGTTGTTCAAGACGGCATTCAACGCCGTGATGCTGCTGGTCGGAATGAGCGTGGCGAGCACCGATGCGGACGCTAGCTCGAACTTCTACACGCGGATCGTGCAGATCATGCTGGCCGTCGTTTACGTCGCGGCGGCGTCCGGCTGGATTGAGTATCTCCAACGCAAACGGGTGAACTCGGCATGAATCACCAGGTGAAACGCCCCGCACGGGGCAGGATCTTCCCCGCTTTGCTGCTCGCGGCACTGGCGCTCGGCGGCTGCAAGCTCGGGCCCGACTACGTGCAGCCGCCGGTCCCGGTGCACGAGACGTATCGCGAATCGGTTCCTCCCGGCGAGTCGATCGCCAACCTTCCGTGGTGGGCGGTGTTCTCCGATCCGGCGCTGAAAGAGCTGATCCAGGAAGCGCTGGATGAGAACCTGGACCTGAAGGTGGCGCTCGCCCGGATCTCCGAGGCCCGAGCGCAGGCTGGCTTCACCAGGGCCGACCTGTATCCGCGCGTGGACATCGCGGCTGGGGCAAACCTGCTCGAAACGCAGACACGTGAAGGCACGGTGCCGACTCGCGACGTGTTCCTTGCGGCAGATGTATTTTTCGAGATCGACCTGTGGGGCAAACTGCGGCGGGCGAACGAGGCCTCGGTCCAGGAACTGCTGGCCACGGAAGAGGCGTACCGAGTGGTGACGATCACGCTCGTGGCAGATGTTGCCAGCCTCTACCTGCAGCTGCGCGACTTCGACAACCGTCTGGCGATTTCCGAACGTACTCTCGAGACTCGGCTCGACTACCTCGACATCATGCAGGTCCGGCACGCGGCTGGAATGATCAACGAGGTGGAAGTGAACCAGGCCGAGATCCAGGTGCACGAGGCCGAGTCATCCATCGAGGTGTTCAAGCGGGCGCGCGCCCAGACCGAGAACGCGATCAGCGTGCTGCTGGGCCGCACCCCCGAATCGATCGAGCGCGGTCTGACCCTGGCCGAACAGGCGTATGCACCGGAGATCCCCGTCGGCCTTCCCTCGGAGCTGGTTCAGCGCAGGCCCGACATTCTGCAGGCGGAACGGCAGCTCGCCGCCCAGACGGCTCGCATCGGAGTCGCGGAGGCACTCAAGTTTCCCTCCTTCGCCCTCACGGGCACGGCGGGTGTGAGCGATGACCTTACCGATGGTGGGCTGACCGCCGGATTCCTCGGCCTGGGCGCCCAACTCCTCGGACCTCTGTTCAACGCGGGGAAGAACCAGCGCCGGGTCGAGATCGAACAGGCCCGCACCGAACAGCTGCTGAACCAGTACGAGCAGACGATCCTTATCGCCTTCCGCGAGGTCGAGGACGCGATCGTTGCGACACAGACCTTCAAGAACGAGTACGATGCCAGGCTGCTCGAGGTCGCCGCGGCGACGAACGCCGCGAACCTGTCCTGGGTGCGCTACGACGGTGGACTCACGAGTTACCTGGAAGTGCTGGACCTGCAGAGGTCGCAGTTCTCAGCTGAACTTAACGCGTCACAGGCGCTACAGTCGCACCTTTCGTCGATCGTCGCTCTGTACAAGGCACTTGGGGGAGGCTGGTCGGTGCCACCCGAGTTGGCTTCGGCCGACGCGGACTGAATCGGGCAGGAGTGGCGCAGGATCGAAGTTACAGGGCGGATTACCGCCTGAAACAGGAGCTTGAAACGATGTCCGACGAAACAGCAGCGAGAGCACAGCTGGAGAAGCAGCGCGACGAGCTCGCGCAGCGCGTTGACCGGCTCCAGGCCGCCGAGCACGACGAAACGGCGGCCAGTGGAAACGTGGCCGGGGAGACGGACAACGCCCACAAGTGGGAGAACGCCGAAATCCGGGAAGGACAGATCAGCGAAGCCCTGGACGAGTTGCGGCAGACCGAGGCGGCGCTGGCACGCCTCGACGAGGGCAACTTCGGTGTGTGCGTCATCTGCGGAAAGCCGATCGAACCTGAGCGGCTGGAGCTGATCCCGGAAGCCGTGAGGTGCGAGAAGCACGCATGATCGGCTTGCGCACCACCGGCATGCCTGCTCGCTGAACCGACAACACTCTTTCTTGAGGACAGGCGTTCCGTGCCTACAGCGTACAAGGACTACTTCGAGGTTCTCGGCGTCGAGAAATCGGCCGACCAGAAGGCCATAAAGAAGGCCTACCGCAAGCTGGCCCGGGAGTTTCATCCCGACGTCAATCATGATCCGGGCGCCGAGGACCGGTTCAAGGAGATCGCCGAGGCGTACGAGGTCCTGGGAGACGAGGAAAAGCGGGCGGAATACGACAACGTCGGCCGGGACTATTCCGCGGGGCAGGAATTCCGGCCTCCTCCCGGCTGGGAGCAAGGAACTGGCGCTGAGTACGACTACCGGACTGCCGGCGACTTCAGCGACTTCTTCGGGCAGATGTTCGGAGGGCGCGGCGGGCCTTCGTACCGCACCGAGTATCGCCGGCCGCCCATGCGAGGTGCTGACCACGAAGCCGAGATCGACGTGTCGCTCCACGACGCGTTTCACGGCGTCAAGCGACGCATCGGACTCGAGGCGGCCGGTGTCACGCCGGACGGGCGAGTCGAGAGACACAACAAGACGCTCGATGTCTCGGTCCCGGCAGGCTCGGTGGACGGCACTCGCATCCGGCTGAAGGGACAGGGTGGAGCCGGAACCGACGGAGCGCCGAGCGGAGACCTGTTCCTGCTGGTAAACGTGCAGCCAGATCCCCGATTCGACCTGGATGGGCGTGACCTTAGAACCTATCTCGATATCACCCCGTGGGAAGCGGCTCTCGGAGCGAAAGTCCCGCTGACACTGATGGAAGGGAAGACCGCTTCGCTCACGATCGCGCCCGGCGCGCGGAGCGGCTCCCAGTTGAAGCTCAAGGGTCGCGGCATGCCCGCCCGCGGAAAGAAGCGGGCCGGGGACATACTGGCGGAGCTACGGATCGTGGTGCCCGATCAGCTGTCGGAAGAAGAGAAGGAGCTGTTCGAAAGGCTGGCCGAACAGTCAGACTTCAACCCGCGCGCGGCGTAGAGAGGAGGCCTGACATGAGCGCTTCGAGCACCAGCATCGAGCGGACCGTTACGATCACGGAGCTGGCCTACTGTTCGGGCTGCTCCCGTGCCGCCATCGCCGCTCTCCTGGAGCATGACCTGCTCGAACCGGTGCAATCCGATCCTGAGCCCCGATTCCCGGCGGAAGCTGTCGAGCGTGTTCGCAGAATCCGCCGCATCGAAATGGAGTTGGAGGTAGGCTATCCGGCGATGGGACTGGTGCTGGAACTGCTGCAAAGGATCGACCGGCTCGAGCGCCGGCTACACGAGCGGACAGCCAGAGCGGACTGAGGGCCCGTCTCAGCGATTTGCGAGAGTCGGAACGGACTTCAGACGGATCAACCGCTCGTCAGCCGTCACGAGCCTGAGGTCGAACACCCTGGCCGTTGCGACCAGGAAGCGGTCCGCGGGGTCACGGTGAGACAGCTTCACGTTCCGCGTCTCGAGCGCGATCTCGTGGGTTACGGGAGCTTCCCTGAACGGCACACGCCGCAGCGCCGTCGACACCCATTCGTCAGGAGATGATTGCAGCCGGATCCGGTCTCTTTCGACCAGGTTCACGAATTCCCATACGCTGATCGGAGACAGCCACAACTCCGCGTCATTCCGCTCGAGCTCCCGCACCACACGTCTCGCGAGCCGCGCAGGCTCGAGGATGCTCCAGAGCCAGATGTGAGTGTCGAGTAGCAGCCTCACGAACCGAGTGCCTCCCAATCATCGGCGTTTCCGGCTGGAGCGACTATGTCACCCGTGATTTCAGCCGTATCAGCCATGCAGCCAAGCCATCCAGCGGGACGCGACGGGGGGGACGGAGGCACGATCTCGGCAACAGCTTCGCCAAATCGGGTCACCAGC
>JAENXO010000053.1 GCA_016649455.1 Gemmatimonadota bacterium
GTGCCGCGGTACGGCACTCCCGGTCTTCGGGCATCCTGACTTCACCTACTCGTAGCGCAGCGCCTCGATCGGATCGAGCTCGGCGGCCTGCCGGGCGGGATAGAACCCGAAGAAGATCCCGATCGCACCGGAGAACGCCAGCGCCACCACTACGGTCAGCGGCGAGATCGTCGTGGTCCACCCGGTGACGGAGCTGATGATCCGCGCCCCACCCAATCCGAGCAGCAGTCCGAGCAGTCCCCCCGCCGCGCTCAGCACCGTGCTCTCGACCAGGAACTGGGTCATCACGTCCGAGCCACGTGCCCCGATCGACATCCGGATCCCGATCTCCCGGGTCCGCTCGGTGACCGAGACCAGCATGATGTTCATGATCCCGATCCCGCCGACGAGCAGTGAAATGCTGGCGATCGCGGCGAGCAGCAACGTCATCACCTCGGTCGTGCCCTGCGCGGCCTCTGACAGGTCCGACTGATTGCGAACCGTGAAGTCGTCCTCCTCCCAGCTCGCCAGGCCGTGCGACTCCTGCATGATCGCCGCGATCTCGGCCTGCGCCGCCGGGATGTCCCCTGGCGAAAAGGTGCTCGCCAGAATCTGGGGGATGTACTGATGGCCGGCGAGTCGGGTCTGCACGGTCGAGTAAGGAGCGAGGATCACGTCGTCCATGTCCGAGCCCTCTGGCGTCTGCCCCTTTTCCGCCAGCACCCCGATAATCTGGAACGGTACGTTGCGGATCCGGACCTGCTGTCCGACCGGGTCCTGTCCCGGAAACAGGTTTTCCGCCACCGTCCGGCCGAGCAGGACGACCTTCTTCATCGACCGGACCTCGGACGCGTCGAAATTGCGACCGAATTCGACGTCCCAGTCGCGGATCGCCAGGTAATCCACCGACACGCCATTGATCCGGGTGCGCCAGTTTCCCTGCCCCCCGACGATCTGGCCGCCGGTAGAGACCACGGGGGACACGGCGGCGAGCAGAAATGACTCGCGCTGCAGCTTCTCGACGTCGTCCACCGTCAGGCGGTTGAAGCTCCCCATACCGCGCGACACGCCGCCCTGGCTTGAAGAACCGGGCGAGATGACGAGCATGTTGGTGCCGAGGTTCTCGATCTGCTCCTGAATCCGGGACTGGGCGCCCTGTCCGATCGCCACCAGCAGAATCACCGCGCCGACCCCGATGATGATCCCCAGCATGGTCAGCAGGCTGCGCATCTTGTTCTTCAGGATGCTCTGGGCCGCGACACGCGTCAGAACGGAAGCCTTCATGCCGCGCCTCCTTCGGAAACCGGGATCGGAGCGAAGGCCGAAGCCGCCTCGTCTTCGTCCGGGTCGTGCCATTCCGCCAGGTCATGCACCGCGTCACGGCGGTCCAGCACCGGCTCGTCCTGCATCAGACGCCCGTCCCTGAACCGAACGATGCGCTTCGCGTAGCGAGCGATCTCGTGCTCGTGCGTGATCACCAGGATCGTGATTCCCTGTGCGTTCAGCTCCTGGAACACGGCCAGGACCTCGATCGAGGTGCGGGTGTCGAGGTTCCCGGTCGGTTCGTCCGCCAGCACGATCGCCGGCTCGGTGACCAGCGCCCGGGCGAGCGCGACGCGCTGCTGCTGCCCGCCGGAGAGCTCTGACGGCTCGTGATCCATCCGGTCCCCGAGGCCGACCCGCTCGAGTGCCCGGGCCGCCATGTCGCGCGAGTTCTCCTGCCGCCCGGTGCGGTCGTACAACAGCGGAAGCTCCACCTGCTCCAGGGCCGAAGTGCGCGGCAGGAGGTTGAAGCCCTGGAACACGAATCCGATGCGCTGATTGCGGATGTCGGCCCGCGCGTTGCGGTCCATGCCGTCCACCCGGATCCCGTCCAGCTCGTACGTCCCGCTGGTCGGTCGATCCAGGCAGCCCAGGATGTTCATCAGGGTGGACTTGCCAGACCCCGACGCCCCCATGATCGACACCATCTCACCCTGCCGGACGTCGAAGTCCACATCGCGCAGAGCCCGGACTTCTGCGGCCCCCGTGACGTACGTCTTCGTGAGTCCGCGCGTGCGGATAACGGTCGCGGCATCGTTCATCGGGCGCTCAAAATCCACCTGGCGGGCGGCGCTGCGGCTGCCCGGACGAAGGTTGGAACGGATTGCTGGTCGCGGACGTTGCCGCAGCGCCCGACACGATCCCCGCGATCGCCTGCATTCCTTCTTCTACTCGCTGCCCCGAGATCTCGGTGTACTGTCCATCGGTGATCCCGGGTCGCACCCGGACCATGGTCAGTTCGCCGTTCTCGTCCAGCATCCACAGGCGGTTTCCGTCTCCCCGGCTCGCCTCTCCAGCCGCGCCGTGGGCTGCCGCACCGCCCGGGACCATTCCCGCCCCGTCTCCACCAGGCCTGACTCCGCCGCCGGTGCGCTCGCCGGCAGGACCCGCGGGAGCGCCTCCGGCCGAGTCCGCGGCCGTCCGACGAGCCTGCATCTCCGCCATCATCCTGTCGCGGAACGCCGTCATCATCTCCTCGGGCGGCTGGAACCGCAGCGCCGCGTTCGGGACCTTCAACACGTCCTCTGCACCCGCCGTGACGAACTCCACCGTCGCCGTCATTCCGGGCAGCAGCTCGCCCTCCGGGTTCTGCACCGCGACCACGACCGTGTAGTTGACCACGTTTTCCTGCGATGAGGACTGCAGGCGCACCTGGCGCACCCGTCCTTCGAACGTCCGGTCGGAAAACGCCTGCACCGTGAACCGGGACTCCTGCTCAACTTCGATCGTCCCGATATCGCTCTCATCCACGGACGCGAGGATCTCCATTTCGGTGAGATCGGCCGCGATCAGGAACAGGAGGGGCGCGGAGAGACTGGCGGCCACGGTCTGCCCCACGTCGACGTTCCGCTGGATCACAATCCCGTCGATCGGTGAGTAGATCTCGGTGTACGAGAGGTTGTTCCTGGCTCGCTCGAGGCTCACCTCGGCGGAAGTCCGGTTGGACATGGCGATCTTCAGCGCATACTCGGCGGCATCATACTCGGAGTCCGTGGCGCCCTGGCGGTCGTGCAACTCCTTCGTCCGATCGAATTCCCGCTGTTTCTGCTCGACATCCGCGCGTGTGCGATCCAGGTTGGCCTCGGATTCACGCACCGCCTGGCGCTGCAGCGTCGGGTCGATCCGGGCCAGTAGCTGGCCCTTCACCACCTGGTCGTTGAAGTCGACGTACAGTTCCGCGATCTGGCCGGACGCCTGGGTACCGACCTCGACGGTCGTCACCGGTGTCAGCGTGCCCGTGGCGGCGACCACCTGCTCGAGGGATCCCCGCTCGACGGCCACGAATCGCCAGCTGCTCGTCTCCGCGCCACCCCTGTTCGTCAGCCAGACGATCGCCGCGATCACTACGGCGGCGATACCAGCCAGGCCCAGGATCTTCTTCATGCCTGCCCCTCCCCGAACTCACGAACGCCCGGGTTCACGTGATGTGTCCGGTCCGCACGACCAGAGCGAGAATCAGCGACCGCCCTGTGGCGGCGGTGGCCGACCCTGGCGCATCCGCTCCTGTCGCATCTCCCGGTACTTGTTCATCTGCTCTTCCGTCAGGACTTCTGCGTACTGCTTGTCGGTATCTTCCATGAGTTTCGTCATTTCAGCGCGCATCGTCGCGCGATCGCCGCCAGCATTCTGAAACAGCTCCTGCTGCTTCTTCGACTGCTCCTCGATGATCGGCTTCATCTGCGTCGCCTGCTCATCCGTCAGGTCGAGCTGCTCGGTGAGTTGAGCGAGTCGCTCATCGGGACTCAGCATCCGTCGCCCCCCTGGACCCTGCTGGGCCAGCACGGGAGTGGCGGCCAGGCCGAGCGCGAACAGTGCTGCGAACGCCGTGAGCGCACCTCGAACACACACTGCGCCGCTGACATTCAAGGTATGTTGCCTCATCGTTTCCCTCCTTCAAATTCTTTCGCGAGCGGATCGGGCCTCCGGTACCTGCCGATTGGACCCCGCCGCCGGCGGGATCATTCCCTGGGGGCGCCTGAAACGTCCCCGGCAGCCACCGTTCATACTGATCGTACGGGTCAATGGTCTTGATCCGACAGTCCGACAAAGGCCTCCGTGAGCACCGCATTTCGCAACCCGTTCACCTGATTTCCACCGCCCCGCGCGGGCTTGCCGTGGCCCCCCTCCAGCTCCGCTTCTCGGGACGGTGCGCCAAATCAACTGATTGTCGGCGGATTCGGCAATAATGAGCGACCCGAGTGGCTGGAACGGGCTTTGCCCATTGGGTCTGGCGATATCCCGGTTCGACGATCATCGCTGCACCGACCGGGGATTCGAACACCAAGCCGACTGCGAGACGAGATGGCAGACGAGAACGACAGGGGGCACAGCCCCGGCGCCACCGCTGCGACTCCCGATCCGGGAGTCGAGCGCTTTCACATGTGGGCGCCGCGGCCGTTGCTGCGGAGCATCCTGTGGACTCCGCGCGGCCCCGAGACCGAGCTCGCGGCGACGTACGACGTTTTCATCACGCAGTCAGCCCTCGCGTCAATGCTCGACCACCTTCGTTCCGCACCGGAAGATGAGCGTCCGTTTGGCCTGCTCGCCGGGGACCTGTGTGAGGACCCGGAGGACGGATCCCGCTATGTCCTGATCTGCGAAGTCTGTCGCTCGCGCGTGCCACTCACCGGAGAAGACGGCGACCAGATCCCGGCCACGGCATGGGAAGCGCTCCGCATCGATGCGGAGGGACGGAAGGGGAGCCTCGTCGGCTGGTATCTCAGGCACGAGGCCGGCCAGCTGACCCTCACGGACTCCGAAGTCGCCACGCACGCCAAGTACTTCAACGAACCCTGGCACAGCGCGGCCGTCATCGTGGCGGATCGGAATGAACCGATGGGCGGGTTCTTCCGGCGAACGCCGGCCGGATTCTCAGGTTCGACACCGCTGCCGTTCTACGAAGTCGTGGCAGCCGATGCCATGGGCGGCGGCGGGCAGCTACTCACGTACGTGGACTGGGACAACGTCGAAACGACGGAAACGGTCAAGCGAGGTGAGATCCCCGAGGGCGCCGGCATGACCGCCGCCGAATCGGCACCAGAGCGAAAGGCGGACAGGAATCGTCCCACGGCCCAGACAGGCGCGTTCGCGGCCGAGGTCTCGCGGAGGTCCATCGCCGCCGCCGCCTCGAAGACTGCCGAGGTCCTGGATCGGCGTCGGCAGAAGGCAGCCGAAGCGGCGCGCGAGGCAGAGGAAGAGGCAGCCCGCCGAGCCGCCGAACTCGAAGCCGCTCGTACGGCGGCGGAGGAGCTGGCCCTCAAGGCGACGGAGGATTCTGTAGCCCAGGAAGCCGCTGATGTCATCGCCGAACAGAAGCAGGCGGAGGACGTCGCTCGCCAGGCGGAGCAGGCTGCGCGAGCCGCCGATGAAGAGGCAGCCCGGAGAAGCGCCGAGCTCGAGGCCGCCCAGGAAGCGGCTGAGAAGGCGGAACGACGAGCCGCCGAGCTCGAGGCCGCGCTGCGTGCGACCGAAGAGGACGCCACTCGCAGGGTCGCGGCGGAGAATGTCGCTCGACTCGCCGCCGAAGAAGAGGCAGCCCGACAGGCCGCCGAGGCAGAATCGGCGCGCAAGACGGCTGCCGAGGAGACGGAGCGCCGGCATAGGGAAGAAGTGGCTCGGATGGCGGCGGAGGAAGAGGCGGCCCGCAAGGTGGCCGAGCTCGAGTCCGCGCGGATTGCGGCCGAAGCCGATGCAGAGCGACACGCGGAGGAACTCCAGCGGACGATAGAGGCCGCGGAGCAGGCACGTCAGGCGGCCGAGGATGAGGCCGTGCGCCGGGCGGCGGAGTTGGAGCAGGCACGCCTTGCCGCCGAACAGGAAGCGGAGCAGCAGGCGGCAGAGCTCAGGGCCGCGGTGGAGTCGGCTGAACAGGCCCGCGCAGTAGCCGAGCAGGAATCCGAGCGCCGGGCCACCCAGCTCCGCGCGACGCTGCAATCGGCAGAAGGTGCCCGGGCGGCGGCCGAGGACGAAGCGATTCGGAGAGCAGCAGAGCTCGAGGAGACGCTCGCGGCCACAGAGGCGGCGCGCGCCGCAGCCCAGGCCGAAGCGGAGAGGCAGGCTGCCGAACTGAAACAGACTCTGCAGCAAGCGGAAGACGCACGCCTGGCAGCGGAACAGATGGCCGAAATGCAGGCGGCGAAGCTCGAGAAGACTCTCGAGGATTCGGAGATAGCCCTGCGCCAGGCCGAGCTTCAGGCCGCCAACCGGGCCGCGGAACTCGAGGACGCGCGCGAAGCAGCGGATGAGCGCGCCCGTGTGCAGGAAGCGGAACTGCGAGCAACGCTCGAAACCGCCGCGCTTGCCCGCCAGGCCGCTGAGGAAGAGGCGGATCGCCGGGCCGCCGAGATCGACGCCGCCCGCCAGGCAGCCGAGGAGGAGGCAAGGCAGGCGACCGAGCGGCTCAAGGCGACCGTCGCGGCCGCCGGAGAGGCGCGCCGGGAGGCCGAAGCCGAGTTGCAGCAGCAGTCTGCGCAACTGCAGGCCGAGCTCGAGGAAGTCGAACGGGCCCGACGTCAAGCCGAAGAGGAAACCGCTCGCAAGGCCGCAGAGCTGGAGGCGGCCAGGTTCGCCGCGGAGCAGGAAGCGGAGATTCAAGCCGCGAAGCTGCAGGCTACGCTCGAGGCCGCGGACGCAGCTCGCCGGGCCGCTGAGGAAGAAGCGGCCCGCCGGACCGAAGAGGCAGAAGCCGCGATCCAGGCCGCCGAGGCAGAAGCCGCACGCCGGGCAGCGGAAGCCGAGGCCGCACGGGAGGCGGCCGAACTGGAGGCGGAGCGCAGGATGGCGGAGGCCGAGTCTCATCGCGCTGCAATCGACGAAGCCGTCCGCCGGGTGGCAGAGCTCGAGGACGCGCGCCGGGAAGCCGAGGAAAAGGCCGAGCGCTGGGCGGCGGAAGCCGAGAACGCCAGACGCGAGGCCGAAGAGGAGGCCGAGAAGCGAACGGCAGAACTCAACGCGACGCGCGCAGCCGCCGCGGATGCTCGCAAGGCCGCTGAGGAAGAGACCGCCAGGCGCGCCGCGGAACTCGAGGCGGCCCGCCGGGCAGCGGAGGAATCCGAGCGACGCGCCATGGAAGCCGATGCCGCCCGCGAGGCCGCTGAGAAGGAAGCCGAGCGCAGAAAAGGAGAAGAAGAGGCACGCCGTGAGGCCGAGGTCGCCGCGGTGCGCCGGGCGACGGAACTGGATGCCGCTCGTGTAGCCGCCGAGGCCGAGGCCGCGAAGAAAGCGGAGGAAGCGGACGAGGCGCTGAGGGCCGCCGAGCTGGAGGCGGAGCACCGTCTGATCGAGGCCGCCGCCCGGAAAACAGCCGAGAAAGAGGCGGCCAGGCGGGCCGCCGAACTGCGCAGGTTCCGCAATTCGGCTGAGGAATCCGCCTCTCAAAAGACAGTGGAGGCCGAAACCGCGCTCGAGGCCGCCAGGCTGGAGGCCGAAACCGCGCTCGAGGCCGCCAAGCTGGAGGCCGAGAGACGGAAGCTGGAAGAGGAAGCACGCCATGCCGCGGAACAGGTGGCCGCGCAACGCGCCGAAGAGCTGGACGCAGCGCGGCAGGCCGCCGAGGAACTGGCAAAGCGCATGGCCGCAGAGGCTGAGGAGGCTCGCGCATCGGCTCGACTGGAAGCCGAGAAGCGGAAGGCGGCCGAGCGGGACGCCGCCAGCCGCACCGAGGAGCTCGCGGAAGCCAGGAAAGCCGCCGAATCAGCTTTGCGTATGGCGACGGAAAAGCGGGCGGCCGAGCAGGAAGTGCAGCGCCACGTCGCACTCGCCACTGCGCAGGACGAGGCTACGCTTCGCGCGACCGAGGATGAGATCGCCCGCAAGGAAGCCGAGCTTCTCGCGGCGAAGGAAGACGCCGAAGAAAGAGCATCTGTGCTCGCGGCCGAGGCCGAAGCCGCCCGCGAGGCAACACGGGCTGAGTCCGAACGCCGACGCCGGGCAGAGGAAAGTGCCGCCAGCAAGGTCGCAGAACTCGAGGAGGCTCGCCGCGTAGCCGAGGAAGAGGCGGCTCGGATGGCCAGAAAGGCCCGCCAGGTGGCGGAGGTCGCGCGCCAGGAGGTTTCACGGGCCCGGGTCGAACGCAAGCTGCTCGAGCAGACGACTGCCAGGCGACTGGCGGAGATCGAGGCCGAGCGCAGGGCGGCCGAACGTCAGGCGCACCAGAAGGAGCAGGCCCGCGATGAGACGGAATTCGCGGCGCGGCGAAAGGCTGAGAAGCAGGCGCGCAAGGAAGCCGGGCTGCAGGCACGGCGCGAGGCCGAGCAACTCATCGCCCAGCGGGCGGCCGACGCTGCCGCGAGGCTGGAAGCCGAGAAGCAGGCCCGGATCGCAGAGGCCGATGCAGCCGAGAAGCAGGCGCACAGAGAAGAGTGGACGCGCAGGCTCCGCAACGTGGGTAACGTCGCCGCGAGCATCGGGATTATCGCGATAGCTGCGGCCGGAGCCGACAAGATCGTCGGTTGGTCGGGAAACAGGTCGAGCGAGGATGCCGGGGCGAACACGCGAGCCGCACCGCGCAATCCGACACCTGCTGAATCGACTGAGTCCGATCCCACCGTGGACAGCCTGGTGATCATGCCCCCTGCGATCGAGATCGATACCGCCGATCTGGATCTGACGGAGGTCGAAGTCGCTCCCCTGCAGGTGGACGCGGCGCCCTCGGACCCCCTGGCAGCAGTCCTGCACAATGCGCTCAACGTTTACGCCATCACAGCCGAGGAGCACGGGCTGGGTGAGAAGTCCTGCGCCAATCTCCAGGGCGCCTTTTTTGACGTCGACTCGGCGTGGCTCGAATACAGCATGAAACGGGCGGGCGAGCTCGCAGATGCGAACAGAGATCTGGATCCCAACCGGAGCCTGCGCGACGGCGACTTCACGAAGCTGGTTCGTGAAGTCGAAACCGCATTCGCGGCTACCGGTTGCCCGCGGCCCTGAGAACGATCCGGGAGGCAGCCCAGGAACTGCCGTGATGAAGAAGCGCCCCGGCAGCTAGTGCTACCGGGGCGCTTTTCATTCCATCCATGCCGAACGACCCGGCTCGAGGACCGGGATCAGCCGGCCTTCCTGGACTACTTACGGCAGGCAGGCCGCCGTAATCTGGAGTTTCGTCAGTGCATCACCGTTAGGCGGAAAGTCTCCGCTCAGGAAGAGGTCCCCGGTCACGGTAAACGCGCTCGTCAAATCGAAGCCTTCGATCGTCCAGTTGAAGGTACCTCGCGAACCGGAGAAACTGCCTGGTTCGATCGGGAACCCGTTTACCGTCGTGTTCTCGAGATCAATCATCGTATTCCTGTGCCGCCCCACGATTTCGACCACCAGAACGTCGACGTCTGCCGCAGGACAGGCCGCCGGAGCAGTCCCCGCCACATTGTCGTACGTGAGCGTCACGTCGTTGCCGCCCGGCACGACCACTTGCGCCCGGAGCTGACCGCCCGGTGCACCAGCGGGATCGTAGCTCAGCAGAATCCCGTCGCCCACCGCAGAGTCCTTGAGCCAGACCACGTCCGCCTCGACGCGATCGGCCCCGGAGTCGAGATCACTGACGCCCAGGTAGAGCTCGGTGTCGCCCCTGTTTCCGAACGACCTGAATCGAACGCCGAACCCGTCCGTCGCGTCGCTCCGGCCGTCGATCACCGTATAGGGCGCTTCGACCGTGGCGGTAAACACGAGCGGCAGGTCGTTGATCGCGATCTCGGTGTCGTTGAACGGCTCGAACGGATCCACCTCACCAGCAACCGCACCATTTGCATAGCCATCCACCACCGTCGGATCCCGGTCGCAGATTCCCCCGTTCGAGGACTGCAACACACCCAGGATCCCGTCCGTCGCGCTCTGCGGCGTGCTCGCGCCTGCCACCGCGATGCCGCAGCCGAGCGCAAACAGCGTGTGGTCGCCGAGCGCCGGAGTCCAGCCGACTGAGGCCAGACCGTCCGTGCTCGTCGTCTCGACGCAGCTCGTGCCCGTCGTACCGTTGGAGCAGGTCAGCACGTCCCCGGCTTCGGCGAAGAAGTGGATCGTCGCGCCGGCTGCTGCCGAGTTGTCAGACACGACTACCATGACGCTCGCGTCGATCGTCTGCCCCTCCTTGATCGTCTGCGAACCGCCCGTGCTAATCGAAGCGCTCGACATCTCCGCCAGGTCGAAGTCGCTCAGCCTCTGCAGCGTCCCGCCACCGCCCGATCCTCCCTTGAACGGCGCCGTCGCGACGAGCGGCTGTGGCCCCAACCACGATGCCGCCGCGTACAGGCCATTCCCGATCTGATCGAGCACGCCCAATGCCGGCGGCACGAGCGGGCAGGTGA
>JAENXO010000251.1 GCA_016649455.1 Gemmatimonadota bacterium
ACGCAGACCTCGGTGTTCATGGTGTCGCCAGAAGGCGGAATCGACATCGAGGAGGTCGCCGCGACCAATCCTGATGCGATCACCAGGTTGTCGGTCGACCCCCGATATGGCCTGCTTCCTCACCAGGCCATGGGGCTCGCCTGGGCATTGTATGACGACGTAAAACTCGCACGTCAGGCAGCCTCGATTATGACGAAGCTGTACGAGGCATATCAGGCCGTGGGCGCCACGCTGGCGGAAATCAATCCATTGATCACGACGCCCGAGGGCGAAGTGAAGGCGATCGACGCCAAGATGAACATCGATGACAGTGTTCTGTTCCGGGTGCCGGAAGTGGCGGCGATGCGGGACACGAGCTCAGAGCCGCCGGCCGAGACCAAGGCGAGAGACGCCGGACTCAGCTACATCAAGCTGGACGGGCGGGTCGGCTGCGTGGTGAACGGGGCCGGGCTCGCCATGGCGACGATGGACATGGTGAAGTTCTACGGTGGAGAACCGGCGAACTTCCTCGACATCGGAGGCTCGTCCAACCCGGACAAGGTCGTGACGGCCCTGGAGATTATCACGGCCGACCGGCGCGTGAAGTCGATCCTGTTCAATATTTTCGGTGGAATCACCCGATGTGACGACGTCGCCAACGGCATCGTGGAGGCGACCAGGCGCATCGACATCGATGTCCCGATCGCCATCCGGCTTACCGGAACGAACGAAACGGAGGCCATCGAAATCCTGAATCAGGCCGGATTCACTGCGATGACGGACATGGACGAAGTAGTGAAGGCGGCTGTGGAGCTCGCGAAGGGAGACAAGTCGGAATGAGCATATTCATCGATGGATCCACGCGACTGGTCGTGCAGGGCATCACCGGCAGGGACGGGGGATTCCACACCCGTCAGATGATCGAGTACGGCACGCAGGTCGTTGCCGGAGTAACGCCCGGCAAGGGAGGCCAGCTGTTCGATGACTCGGTCCCGGTATTCAACACGGTCGCGGAGGCAGTGGAACGGCACGGCGCCAATACGAGCGTGGTGTACGTTCCGGCTGCGTTCGCCGCGGATGCCGTATTCGAGGCCGCAGATGCCGGCATCAAGCTGATCGTTTGCATATCCGAAGGCGTGCCGGTGCAGGACATGATGCGCGCGCTCCCGTTCGTGAAGGAGAAGGGCGCGCGGCTCATCGGACCGAACTGCCCGGGGCTCATCACGCCGGGAGTGTGTAAGGTCGGCATTCTCCCCGGACAAATCGTAATGCCCGGACCGGTAGGTGTCGTAAGTCGCTCCGGAACACTTACATATGAAGTGATATTTCAACTCACGCGAGCGGGGATCGGACAATCCACCTGCCTCGGAATCGGGGGAGACCCGTTGATCGGCACGAATTTCGTGGATTGCCTCGAGGCATTCGAAGCGGATCCGCAGACCAGGGCCGTCTGCATGCTCGGCGAGATCGGTGGTACGGATGAGCAGGTGGCCGCGGAGTATGTCCGGGACCGGATGTCCAAGCCGGTTGTCGGGTTCATCGCGGGACAGACGGCACCACCGGGACGCCGTATGGGGCACGCGGGCGCCATTATTTCGGGCTCGGAGGGAACGGCCGCGGAGAAGATGAAGGCGTTCCGCGACTGCGGAATCGCCGTCGCCGAGCGACCGGCTGACTTCGTGGATCTGGTTGGAGCCGCACTCTGAGCGGATAGTCAGACAGGGGACTGAGGCGCACCCGGCGAGAGCACCCGCCGGGTGCGCCTTGCCCCATGATAGGGAGATCGAGGTATGAGCGTGGAAACCACTCTGGCGATCGTGAAGCCCGATGCCTTCGGCACCGGCAAGGCGGGCCTCATTCTGGCGCACCTCGAGGAGCGGGGGTTCGAGCTTGTAGCGGCTCGGGTTGCCCGACTTCGAAGGGTGGAGGCGGAGGCTTTCTATGTGGTTCACAGCGAGCGGCCGTTCTACGGTTCCCTGGTCGACTTCATGACTTCGGGTCCGTGCATGCCGGTCGCGCTGCGCCGGGAAGACGCGGTCGCTCATCTGCGGAGTGTGATCGGAGCGACCGACCCAGCGGAGGCGGAGGAGGGAACGGTGCGCGCGCTGTTCGCCGAGAGCAAGGAACGGAACGCGATCCACGCATCTGATTCGGTGGAGAATGCAGCCGTGGAAGTCTCGTTCTTTTTTTCCGGCACGGAGTTGATCTGAACCGATCTCGACGGTTACGGGTATCGAAGTCGGCGCGTTGACAGCTTTGGTGGAAACGACTATGAATAAAGGCTTCCCGGCAGGAATGCTGGCATTCGACCGACTCGAATCGGGTCAGGTCGAATGGTCGGGCCGCTTGTCGGCGGACCCGTCGTTGTGGGATCTGGATGATGTGGCATTGATCGACGGACCCGAAGTCGATCTCAGCATCGACGCCTTCACGGAAGGAGGCGTTCACGTGCGGGGTCGGCTGGGAGCGGCGGTCGAGATGGACTGCAGACGTTGCCTGGAGCGAATCGTCCGCAAGGTTGATGTGGATCTGGATCTCAGATTCGATCCTGACATCGGGCCCGAGGATGAGACGGAAGGGTTGTACGCGGTGGATCCCGATGCGCCGGAGCTGGACCTGCTGCCGGCGCTGCGCGAAGAGCTGCTCCTGGCGCTGCCGGAGTTTCCGCTTTGCCGCTTGGACTGCAAGGGGATCTGCCCGAAGTGCGGCATCAACCGTAACGAGGGAAACTGCGGCTGCCAGGTCGAACCGGCGGACTCGCGGTGGGATGTGCTGAGACAACGGTTCCCGCAGGAATCGGACGCCGCAGAGGGCGCCGGACGCGGGTCGGACGACGGATAGAGGATCGGGTATCATGGCCGTACCGAAGAGACGTACATCGAAGACGCGGAAGCGGAATCGTCGTGGACACGACGTGGCGGAGAACGTCGCGCACCAGACGTGTCCGCGCTGTGGAGATCCGCGACGACCTCACCGGGTCTGCCCCAACTGCGGGCACTACAGAGACCGTGAAGTCGTGAGGACCGAGGAGTTCTAAACCGGTCCGGCGCCTTCATGCGCGTCGGGATCGAGGCATGCTCCAGCGCCGCTGGCCTCGGCCTCCGATCGGAGGGCGGGGCCGCCGTATTTGCGACATGGACGACGGGTCGTTCCACGGTGCCGAATGAACCGTCAATCGATTGGGATTCCGGGGAGGTAGTTTGAAACGCCTGGCCGTAGTGATGCCCGGGCAGGGATCGCAGTTCGTCGGCATGGGTCGAGACCTCGCCGTGGCCGATGCACGTGCGATGGAGCTGTTCGAACGAGCGGATGCCGTCCTGGACGTTCCGCTCAGTCGAATCTGCTGGGAAGGACCGCTCGAAGAGCTGACCCGGACCGAGAACGCCCAGCCGGCGATTCTCCTCCACTCTTTCATCGTCTGGAACCTGTTGCCGGACGGGCTGCGCGCAGCCGTGACCGTCGGGGCTGGACATTCACTGGGAGAATTCACGGCCTACGTGGCGGCGGGATCTCTGAGCCTGGATGATGCCCTGCGGCTGGTGCGGCGCCGGGGCGAGCTGATGGCCCGTTCCGGTGTTGAGCGAGCCGGAACGATGGCTGCCGTGATCGGGTTGGATCCGGAAGCGGTTCAGGCCGCCTGTGCTTCCGTGTCGGTTGACGGTTGCGTGGTCGTACCGGCGAACTACAACGCTCCCGGACAGATCGTGATCAGCGGGGACGTGGCTGCGGTGGAGTCAGCGATGACTGCGGCTACTGAACTCGGAGCCCGCAAGGTGATCCCGCTGAGTGTGAGCGGAGCGTTCCATTCGCCACTCATGGAGTCGGCGCGGTCAGGCCTTGCCGAGGCGATCGCGGATGTGGAGCTCGCGGACCCGACCTTTCCCGTCGTCGCCAATGCGTCGGCGATGGAGGTCAGCACCGCGTCCGAGGCTCGGGCCCGGCTCGTCGAGCAGCTGACATCTCCGGTCCGGTGGGTCGAGTCGGTCGAGACGATCGCGGCGTCGGATCCCGATCTGTGGATCGAACTCGGTCCCGGACGTGTGCTCAGCGGGCTGTTGAAGCGCATCGATCGCGACCAGGTCTCGGCGGCTGCTGGCTCACCGGTGGAACTGGAACAGATGGTGGAGGCCTTCAATGCCTGAACTGGATGGAACGGTAGCGGTGGTCACGGGCGCTTCGCGCGGAATCGGTCGCGCGATCGCCGAGACCCTCGCGGAGGGCGGGTGTTCAGTGGCCTGTGTCGCGCGGGACGAGGCGCGAGCGCGTGCGACGGCGGAGTCCCTGCCCGGGGGCGGTGGAAGGGCCTACGCCTGCGACGTCTCGGAATCAGCGGCCTGTGTGGATCTGATCGCCGCCGTCGAGGCCGACATCGGTCCGGTCGGAGTGCTGGTGAACAACGCGGGGATCACACGGGATAATGTGCTGGTCCGCCTGCGGGACGATGACTGGCAGTCCGTGCTCGACACGAACCTGAGGGGTGCGTTCAACACGACGCGAGCAGTGGCGCGTGGAATGATGAAGCGACGGTCTGGTCGGATCGTGAATATCGCCAGTGTGGTAGGGTTGACGGGGAACCGCGGGCAGGCCAACTATGCGGCGTCCAAAGCAGGTCTGGTCGGGTTCTCGAAGTCTGTTGCGCTGGAATTGGCATCGCGGGGTGTGCTCGTGAACGTCGTGGCGCCGGGCTTCATCGAGACAGACATGACGTCCGAGCTTCCCGCTGAAGCGCGCGAAGCGTTGTTCGAGAGAATCCCTTTGGGCAGATTCGGAAC
>JAENXO010000390.1 GCA_016649455.1 Gemmatimonadota bacterium
ATGGAGCAGGCTCTCCTGCTTCGATGCGTCCAGGTCCACTCGCCGGACGGCCACCGTGACCATTTCCGCCCCCGAGGCACGGATCGCCTCGACGGTCTCCTCGTGACTCCGGTACTTTCCGGTTCCAACGATCAGGCGCGACGAGAAGCTGCGACCCGCGATCACCATCGGATCGCGTCCTTCCAGTGAATCTATCCTTTCGTCCGTCATCGACTTCCTCTTGGTTGTGCTCGGTTCTTCCTGCGGCCACGTATGAACAGGGTCAGCCGCCACCCACGAACTGAACGATCTCGAATTGATCTCCGTCCTCGACTTCGATCCGGTCCAGGTCGTCCCGCCGGACGATCTCCCGGTTCCGTTCCACCACGACCATGCGTGGATCGATCTCGAGCTCCACGAGAAGCGCGAGAACGGACCCACCGGCTACGAATTCACGGCTCTTCCCGTTGACTTCCACCTTCATCAGACCCTCGCCTCGCCCGCATGGGAGCTGCCACTCGCTCCCGTCCACCTCTCCAGAGCGCGCACCAGCCGTTCAACCGCCGCCGCCGGATCCTCGCTCTGCCATACCGCTCGGATCACGGCCACGCCGTACGCACCGGCGGAACTGACGGCGTCGATCGACTCCACGTCGATCCCCCCGATTCCGATCACGGGAGGTCCCGCATCAGCACAGGATGCGATCAACTCGACTCCCGCAGCCGGCATGCCCGGATGGCTGGGGGTCGGGAAGATCGTACCCAGGAGGAGATAGTCTGCTCCGAGGGCCGAAGCCTCTCGACACGTCTCCGGCCCGTGGACCGAAACACCGATCGCGCAGCTGCGGTCGAGCACCCGACGTGCGGCACCAATCGGAAGCGAACCTCGGCCCAACTGAACTGCGTGCGCCCCGGCGACGCGGGCGATGTCAGTCCGCCCGTTCACCACGATCCACCCGCCCATCCCGGCGGCGCGCGGAACGAGATCCCGCGCAAGCTCCAGGCATCGAAGCGGTGGAACGCTCCGCGGGCGGAGGTGCACGGCTACTGACCCCCCGCCGGCTTCGAGCAGCGAGGTGACCCGGCCGAGCGCATCGACTCGCTCCAGCTCGCCGTCCGGACAGATGACGTGGAGTCGGGGAACGTTTACTGGAATCGGTCGCCCTCCTGCGTTCCCCGCCCGGCTACCCAGGCTCCCGACGTCATCCGACCGCGACCCGCCGGCTTCACCTCGCCGACCCACAACGTCCCGTCGCCGGTAGCGACGCGGATCCCCCGACGCGGATCCGCTTCCAGCACGGTTCCGGGAGGCTGTTCCGACACGGACCCGTCCGTCCGCGGAGCGAACACCTGGACCGGTACTCCGTCCAGTTGCGACCAGGCCGCCGGCCATGGGTCGCAACCCCGGATCCACCGATCCAGGCTGACCGCGTCCAGCGTCCAGTCAATCCTAGCGTCCGCGCGACCCAGTTTCGGGGCATACGTGGCCCGATCGTGAGCCTGCTCCGCCTCAGTGATCGCGTCCGCCTCCATCTGCGCGAGGGCCTCGATGAGCCCGATGGCGCCCATCTCGCTGAGCATCTCGTACAATTCGCCCGCCGTGATGTCGTCGGGCAGTGGTGTCGCGACCCGATACAGGATCGGCCCGGCATCGAGCTCTCGGACCATACGCATGATCGTCACGCCGCTGTGCGTATGGCCACGAATGATCGCCCAGTTGACGGGCGCCGCCCCCCGCAGCTCGGGCAGGAGCGAGGCGTGCACGTTGATCGAACCGAGACGCGGCACGGCGAGTACCTCGTCCCCGAGGATGTGCCCGTAGGCAGCGACGACCGACAGGTCGGGCTCCAGCTCCCGGATCTCGGAGATGAACTCCTCGCCGCGCGGCAGTTCCGGCTGAAGTACTGGAATCCCCTCCCGTTCCGCTTCCTGCTTCACGGGGCTGGGGCGCAGGAACTGGCCGCGACCGGCCGGTCGGTCCGGCTGTGTCACCACTGCGAGCACGGCATGTCCTTCTTCCTGCAGCGCGCGAAGCGACGGAACCGCGAATTCGGGGGTCCCCCAGAAGAGGATCCGCATGAGTCCCTCCAGGAATTTCGGGCGGGGCGAAGCGGAGGAGCGCCGCGTCGAACGCGGACCGGGAATGCCGGGCGATCAGAATGCGCCGGCTGACCGTTTCTCCGATTCATCCATCTTCGCCCACTTGTTCAGCAACAGTTTTCGCTTCAACGGGCTCAGACGGTCGATGAACAGAATGCCGTCCAGATGATCGTTCTCGTGCTGCAGGCACCGGCTGAGCAGGTCCGTCGCCTCGATCCGGATCTCGCGGCCGTCTCGATCGAGTCCCTCGACCACGACTTCTGCGTAGCGCTCCACCGTTTCGTTCAACCCCGGGATGCTCAGACACCCCTCCGTATCGCGGATGGTGCCTCCGGCCTCCACGAATCGCGGGTTGATCAGCACACCGGATTCGACCTCCGGCTCCCGCACGTCGAAAACGAATACGCGAAGTGGAATCCCCACCTGCGGGGCCGCCAGGCCGACGCCATCGGCCGCGTACATCGTGTCGAGCAGGTCGTCCACGAGTTGACGCACCTCGTCATCTATCGACTCGACTTCGCTGCAACGCACCCGGAGAGCCGAGTCTCCAAGGATTCGAATGTCCCGCACCGCCATCGTCAGCTTCCGGTGCCTTCGGACGAGACCTTGTGACCGATTTTCGAGCGCTCGATCTCGAGTCGGGTGTCGCCCGCGGTGCGGATCGTGACCCGGTCGTCCGTCAGGTGAACGATCTTCCCAACGATTCCGCCGACCGTGGTGACTTCATCACCCTTCGACAGCGCCGTGACCATCTCGTCATGGGCCTTCTGCTGAGTCCGCTGTGGCCTGATCAGCAGGAAGTAGAAGATCGCGAAGATCGCCCCGAACATGAACAGCATGCCGAACGGGCTCTGCCCCTGCGGCGTGCCGCTGGCCTGCAGCATCAGCATATGCACTGGCAACACGATACCTCCATCGTCGATCGTGAATCAGTCTGACAATGTATCCGGCCCGGAACGATATCGCCGCAGTCTATCTTCGGCCCAGTCTTCGAAGCGTCCCTCGAGAATCGCGTCTCGCGCCTCGGACGCCAGACTGACGAGAAACGC
>JAENXO010000396.1 GCA_016649455.1 Gemmatimonadota bacterium
CCCAGAACACCACCGCATCGTACGGGCGCCGGACCCACTCACGCTCGGCTTCGTGCAGGTAGATCGGAGCGCCGCCGAATTCCCGGCTCCATTCCACCATCGAGCCATAGAAATGAGGATGGGAAACGGCGATCGCGTCGATTCCTCCCAGGGCCTCGATCTGCTCGACCGTCGCATCATCGACGAGCGAGATGCAGTCCCACAGGAGGTTGCCGGCCGGTGTGCGTACGAGCAGCGCCCGCTGACCGATGGCGAACTCCGGCACGGTCCCGACTCCCCACAGGCGTCCGGGCTCCAGCTCGCGGATTTCGTTCCGATGACCTCCTCGAAGTTCGTCGATCGTCGTCCACCCCTGGCCGGCGGCCGGCACGAACTGACGCCCGTCCTCGCACACCGGGCACGATGGACGGGGAGAGAAGGTATCTTCGAACTGGGTTCCGCAGGCCGTGCAGATGTATGCGTTGCTGGGCTGACTGGTGAGCAACCGGTATCCTCCCGTGTCGCATGGTGAACTGAGCACTATATCCAGAGGCCGAATGCACGAACTTCGGGCAACAGGGGTCGAGCGCCAAGGGGGTAGCGAATCGGGACGGGCAATCGTCGCCGGTCTCGTGTTCACAACCCTGCTCGTCGTTACCCTTGTCGAGTTTCTGGTCCTCATCCGGCCGGCCGGCGAGGGCGAGACGGGACCGGGAGTGGTCGGGTCGGCGGCGGAGACCGCGAGGTGGCGGGAAGCAGCGCGCTACCAAGCCGAAGAGACCGGGAATGTCGGGCTGGCGATCGCCGCCCTGGAATCGCTTACGGTCGCACTCCCCGAGGACGTAGCCGCCCTGATCATGCTCGGCGAACTGCTGTCCGGCGCTCCGAGGGAGTGGGCTCGCGCGGCGGGCCTGTTCGAACTGGCCATCGGGCTCGACTCCCTGGCACCCGAGGCCCACGCCGGGCTCATCCAGGCGATGGCCAGACTCGGTGACACCGCGGGCGCTCGGGATGCCCGGGTCCGGTTCGCCCGTCTCCGGCCCGATCACCCCTATCCATACATCTTCGCCTGTCGTCTCGCGTACCAGGCGGGAGACCGGCGGGCCGTCGAAGTCGCCCTCGTCGACCTCGAAGCCGCGTTTCCCGACGACCGGACGGTACGGGCATGGGTGGCGGAAGAGCGGGCCCGGCTGGCGCTCGTCGACGGTCGCCCGGGCGAGGCCGATGCTCGATACCGGGAAGCGCTGGCCGTGGCCGCGGTACGTGGCGATCCGGCCGAGATCATCGAGCGGGCGGTGGACCGCGCCTGGGCCATGACCTGGTGGTCCGCCGATACCGCAGCCGCAGTCGCCCTGGTCGATTCGACGCTCGCCGCGCATCCGATGGGCTCGATGTCGATGGACGACTGGCCGTTCCACTACATCGCTGAGTTCTACGCACTGGCCGGGCGGTCCGAGCGGGCCATGATGATTCTCGAATCGCACGCGGGCCACATGGATCCGCCGCCCGATGCTAGGCCCAACCCCTGGTGGCAGGCGGCGTGGGGACTGATCGCGCTGGACGTGTCGCGACCGCTGGAAGCAGTAGAGCGCTTCCGGTTGTGGGACGAGGGAATCGGGTGTCCCGTATGCGCCCTCGGGGACCTCGCTCGTGCACTCGAGGCTGCCGGCAATCCGGACTCGGCGCTCGTGGTGTGGGAACGGTACCTGGAGGTGTCCGACCCGCAGAGGATCGAATGGGATCCATACTACCTGGGCATCGCCCGGGAGCGCCTGGCGGCTCTGTACGCGGCGGGCGGCCGGGGATCCGAGGCGATGGCGATGCGCGAGTCGCTCGCCCGGCAGTGGCGAGATGCCGACCCCCAGTTTCGGGCCCGATCGGAATAGCGCGCCATTCCGGGCACCGTCCGGCCCGGCGCAGACGGATTCTGCCGGGCGTGTCCAGCTTCGACACGAATTCGACGGGTGCTGTCCGGCGTCGGTCCGCGCTGCGCAATCGGCCTGGCTGAAACCACATACGAACGGAGGTACATGATGGCGAGTGAGAATCTCGGCCGGTTCCTGTGGTACGACCTGATGACGTCCGACCCCGCAGCGGCGCAGGACTTCTACCGGAGCGTCACGGGGTGGGGGACCGAATCATTCGAGGGTGGCCCGAAGCCGTACGACATGTGGACGCACGACGGCCGGCCGCTGGGGGGAGTCATGGAGCTGCCCGCGGAGGCGGTCGCCGCCGGGGCTCCCCCGCACTGGCTCGCCTACATCGGTACTCCCGATGTAGATGCCACGGCCGCGCGCGCTGCCGAGCTCGGGGGGGCCGCGATCGTCCCGCCGACGGACATTCCGACGGTCGGTCGGTTCGCGGTGATCGCCGATCCCGACGGCGCCGTATTCGCGCTCTTTTCGCTGGCGATGGACGCTCCACCTCATCCCGGGATGCCGGGTGTCGGAGAGTTTTCGTGGCACGAACTGATGGCGGGGGACTATGCGAAGGGCTTCGAGTTCTATCGCGAGTTGTTCGGCTGGAAAGTCCACGATGACATGGACATGGGCGAACACGGCATCTATCGGATCTATGGCGGTGACGGACCCCCGCTCGGCGGAATGATGACAAGGCCGCCCGAGATGCCGGTTGCTGCGTGGCTGTTCTACATCCGCATCGACGACCTGGATGCGGCGCTCGAGCGGGTGAAGGCGGGCGGCGGACAGGTGGTCAACGGGCCGATGGAAGTCCCGGGTGGGGACCGGATCGCCCAGTGCGTTGATCCGCAGGGCGCGATGTTCGCGCTGCATTGGTCGAAAAGAGCCGACGCCGCCTGACCGGCGAATCGACTGTGTCCCGGTTCTGAGACCGGTGGCTCCCGGCGGTCGTCGCGGCCGCTGTGGGCCCCCGGGCTATTCTCCGTAAGGCACCCAGATGTTTTTCACCTGCGTCGAGCGCCGGAGGAATTCGTCTCCCTCCCCCTGCTCGGGATCGTACCAGTCGCGCGTCCCCGCCTGATTCGTCCAGGTGCGCTTCATGTTTCCGATCGACAGTCGTTCGACGGCAGCGCCGCCGGCGATGCTCCCGAAGTACCACACTCCCGCCACGCCGTCGTGGGCTGCGAGCACCTCGGAAA
>JAENXO010000281.1 GCA_016649455.1 Gemmatimonadota bacterium
CACGAGGCCCGCTTCGAGTTCTTCGAGGATCTCGAACTCGTGGCGGGCCTTCCGATTCCGGATGGTCGGCGCTTTTCCCCCGGCCTTCTCTGCCACCAATTCTCCTGAAGCCACACAGCGGACGGACGAGACCGAGGCAATTTAGAGGCGAACCGAATGGCCCGCCACCGGGGCGGTGCCGGGTCAGGCGGTGTCGAAAGCTTCACGCTGCTGACGCATGGCCCTGCGGAAAGCGTGCACCTTCGCCACTTCGCCACCGAGGACGAACGCGATCGCCACGTAGTAGAAGGAAACGACGAGTACGACGAGCGTCGCGAAGGCGAAAAAGAACCGCGAGAAATCGGCCACGTCCGACAGGTACCAGCTGAGAGCGGCCTTCAGGAGCTCGAATCCGATCGAGGCCACCAGGGCAGCGATCGCCGCCGTTCTCCAGCGCAGATTCGTGGCCGGGACGAACTTGTAGATCAACAGGTACATCAGGAAAATAGCGGCAAACGCCGTGGCGTAGCCCAGGACCTGGACCGGAGGACCCGTCGCCACCGGCAGCTGCTCGATCCACTCACGGCTCCGGGTGAGGAACGTCGTGGTAATGGCCACATTCGCCGTGAGCAGCACGGTCGCGATCACCACGAGCTTCACGTCCAGGAGTTTCGATCTCAGGATTCCCGGGCCCTCTCTCAAGTCGAATACCGAATCGAGAACCGTGCGAAGAGCGCCGAACAGCCGGGTGGAGAACCAGACGAACAGGATTGCGCTGATGAACCCGAGCGACTTCGACATCTCGACTACACCCACCAGTTGCGCCAGGACCTCTCGCTCGACCTCCTTCGACACGGGAAGCAGGGAGCCGACCCAGTCGAGCGTGACGCTCTGCGGTGCGTCCATCTGTGGAGCGAGGATCGCGCCGGCGACCGCCAGCAGGAGGGCCAGGAACGGAATCGCGGCGAGCATGAGACTGAAGGTCAGCCCGGACGCCAGAAAGAATATGTCATCAGAAGCGGCCTGGTCGTACACTTCGCGTACGAATTCCAGGCCGCCCCGAAATCCACTGCCGAATCCGGGTACCCGCCTCGGACCGCCCCCGTTCGGCTCCACAGGTTCCGGCAGAGGTCAGTCCTCGAGCGCCTCTGTGACTGCTTCCTTCACATGCCGGGCAGCCTTCTTGACCTCTTCGACATCGACTTCGGCAGTGTCGGCCAGCTCGTCGATGCTCTTGCGGTACGAGTCCTTCGACTCGGCTACCCTCTTCTCGAGGTCCTCGCGGGCCTTCCTGGCCGCCTCGCGCCCCGCCTTGACGGCCTCTTCCGCCTGGACTTTCCGGTGCTTCACATCGCCGCGAGCGAGCTCGATCCGCTCTCCGACTTCCTCGCGAACTCTGTCGTAGCGCTCTTCGACCTCGGACCGGAGCTGCCCGAACCGGCTGTCCGCATCTTCGCGCAGCCGGAGCAGTCCTTCACGGATTTCCTGCTTCGTCTCTTCCCCGGTACGAGGCGTATAGAGAAGAGCGACAAGCGCCCCGGCGATCGCGCCGCCGAGAAAGGCTCCGAGGCCCGAACCACGCTTCTCCACGATTACGTACGGTGCTTCGTCTCTTCTGTCAGTCATGGCTTTCACTCCTTCCGGAGGCCCGAGGTTGAGTCAGACCTTTAATCTAGACCCCCGGGCAGACTCATTCAATCCGAGGTCTTCTCCACCACTCGGTCATACGCCTCTGCGTCCCACCGCGGTCGATCATTCTCCGTCGCCACCTCGTAGCCGAGGTAGAACAGCAGTCTGCCGATCCGCGACATCTTGTCGTACCCGATCTTGTCCGGATGATCCGAGGGACGGTGATAGTCGTCATGCGTTCCATTGAAGAAGAACAGGATCGGTACGCCGAGGCGGGCGAAATTGTAGTGGTCGGATCGTGAGTAGAATCCCTCCTCCGGCCAGATGTCATCGATCACGGCCATATCGAGTTCCGGATGCTCGGCGGCGATCTTCTCGACGAGCGGGCCGAGCGAGGACTCTTCTTTCCCGATTGCGACGATCGTGTCAGGCCAGTTTCTGCCGATCATGTCGATGTTCATATTGGCGACGGTCTGATCCATCGGGAACGTCGGGTGCTCGGCGTACCAGCCGGATCCAAGCAGCCCCTTTTCTTCTCCGCTCACGGTCATGAACACGAGCGACCGGCGCGGCGGCACCGGCAGCGACGCAAAGGCCTGGGCGAGCTCGATGATCGTCACCGTGCCCGATGCATCGTCGTCGGCGCCGTTGAAGATGGAGTCCCCGTCGACCGGGCTTCCGACGCCGACATGATCCATGTGCGCCGTGAACACGATGTACTCGTCCTTGAGCTGCGGATCGGAACCCTCGATCCAGCCGATCGTGTTCGGCGCCTCGACGACATCGACAATGGCCTCGGAGCGCATGCTCGCCGACCAGCCCTCGGCCCCGGAGCCATCCTGCAGCGAGGCCGCGAGGCCTGCCGGGAGCGACGAAACAGACACGAACGCAGCCGGAGAAGACTCATCATCCACCTCTCCGACCCGGGTCTGGTCACCGCTCAGATACCCCTTCAACTGGGAGAAGAAATTCTCCGGAATATCCAGCACCACCAGGACCCCGGCGGGTTCATGCGGGCCGAGCTTTTCTTTCAGGCCGCCTCCCAGCACGGACCTGATGTTGGCCGCCGTGAGCAGCAGCGTAACGACCCGTCCGTCCACGTCTCCGAATTCGGAGTCCATGGTCACGAATTCGAGCGCTCCCTCTCCCTCGGCAAGCTTCGAATCGTGGAGCATGAAGAACTCTTCACCGTACGCCAGTTCGACCTTTCCGTCCGGACCGTCGAGAACCAAACGGTGGTCCGAGGCCGGCGCCGCCTTGATCGAAGACAGCGGGTAGAGCTGGAGGTAGGAGTCCCCGTTTCCCGGGGCGAGGCCGAACTCGGCGAAACGATCCGCAACATATTGCGCGGTCTCCATCAACTCCGGGCTCGGGGTGTCACGGCCACGCATTGAATCGTGCGCGATCACTCCCATGTGCTGCTTCATGTCCGCGACACTGATCGTCGCGGCCGCGCTCGCCACTTCAGTCGGCGGCGGTGTGGCCATCTGGGCGGACACCGCCGGCGCGAACACCAGGAGGAGCGCAGTTGCCCGACCGCACATCTTCAAGCCCGTCTTGATCATCCCCGTATCTCCTTATTTCGTTAGCCGCGACGTGCTCCACCCGGGCCGCGGACCCGGAACACGCACGCGATCCGGGTGTGTACTCCGGAGTCTTGCGGGTGTTGCCCGCCGGTAAACCGACATTCGTCCAAGAGTCGTTCGGGACGCATTGAACTCGATGACGGCACTGAACCATACAACACCGGGAGCCGCGAAATGGCTGCGACCAACCCGGTGACCACGGCGGGTCCCGGGGCACGACCGGACCTCGCGGATCCTCGCGCACTATCCGATCTCGGACGGCTCGAACTCGTGGCCCGCGGAGTCGTGGAGGGATTCCTCATCGGACTCCGCCGATCCCCACACCGGGGCTTCTCCGTCGAGTTCGCCGAGAATCGACCGTACTACCCGGGAGACGACATCCGTTTTCTGGATTGGCGGATGTACGCCCGGTCCGACCGGTGGTACCTGAAGCAGTTCGAAGAGGAGACGAATCTCCGGGCGTACCTGGTGCTCGACTCGAGTCAGTCGATGAACTGGTCCTCCGATTCTGCGCGCAGAGTGTCGAAGTTGGATTATGCTCGCTTGCTGGCAGCGTCATTGTCGAACCTTCTGCTGCGCCAGGGAGATGCGGTGGGTCTCGTAGCATTCGACGATCAAATTCGGGCTCATGTGTCGCCTCGTGCGTCCGGCCGCCATCTCGCAACGCTGCTTCGCGAACTGGTCGCCCTCGAGGGGAGCGGACAGAGCGAAGCCGGATCGGCAATGAGGGACGTGGCAATCCGCCTGCGGCGCCGGGGATTGATCGTGCTGATGTCGGACCTTCTGGTGAATCCGGCCGCTACGCGGCGGGCTCTGCATTTTCTTCGACACCGCGGGCACGAGGTACTCGTGTTCCACATCATGGATCCGGGTGAGCTTGAGCTGCCGGCATCGGGCGATGCCATCTACTTCGATCCGGAGACCGGGGATGAACTCCGGACCAGCTCGGCTGCCCTGCGCGGCGAATACGCCGATGCCGTCGACAGGGCTGTGGCCGAGTGGCGACGGGAGTGTCGAAAAATGGGTGCCGACTACCACCTGTTGACCACGGATACACCCATGAATCCTGGCCTCGGCCGATACCTGGAGAAGCGCGCCCGCCTGGCA
>JAENXO010000536.1 GCA_016649455.1 Gemmatimonadota bacterium
AAGAGTGACATCGCGACGACCCACGTAGCGTCCGGCGTCTGCATCGCCGCCGGCAGGACGAGAATCGGGAGAATAATTGGCATGAGCGCCGGAATCAGTACCTGCTGCACATCCTGCTCGCTCGTCACGAGCGCACCCGCAGCCGCGAAGACGCCCGAATACAACAGGTAGCCGGTTACGAAATAGACGACGGACCAGAGAATCAGATCCCACGGGACGGCTACCCCGGAGATGTCGAGACCCAGCTGGGCGAGCACGGGGGCGGCGCTGGCGAGCCCGAACATCGCTGCTACTGCGATCACGATTCCCCAGATCGCTACCTGCGTCAGCCCGACCCCGCCGATTCCGACGATCTTCCCCAGCATCATTTCCCACGGGCGAACCGAAGAGATCAGAATCTCGACGATGTCGGATGTCTTTTCCTCCAGAACGCCCCGGGCGATCATCTGGCCGTACACGATGAACATCACGTACAGGGCCATGGCGAACAGGAAGCCCAGCGCCTGCCTCAGGCCCGCCGGTCCGTCCTCCGCGGTCAGCGGCTCGACCGATACGGACGTCGGTCGAAGTACTCCCTCGATGGTCTCCGCTCCCACACCGACCTGCTCGAGTCGCGCGGAGGTCACGACCTCCTGCAGAGTTCTGGAAATGCGGCGCCTGAGACCGGGCCCGGTGTCGTGGTCCTCGATGAGAACGGCAGTGCCTTCCTCGATCAGGTTGGCCGGAAGATAGAGCCACGCAGCGGGTTTCTCCGCTTCAGTCGATCCCTCCACTGCAGCGATACGGCTGCGCAGCGAGTCCAGATCGAGCGGATCCCCGGTGGTCGGTCCCGCTCGATCGACCAGGAGCTCGGCGGGAATCTCACTGGCCCGCAGTGACTCGATCAACCTGTCCGCGATACCGTTTCCGGCGTCGTCGATGACGAGGATCGGATCCGGATCATCGATCGAACGGTCCACAAGCACGGCCGGCAGAATCATGGCGCCCAGAAACAGCACGGGCACGACGAGAGTGGAAAACAGGAACCACCGACTCCGAACGCGCGCCAGGAATTCCCTTCGCGCCACGGTCATGACCCGCTGGTTCAACGGCCCGCCGCCGCTCACGCGTCCTCTCCCTTTCCACCTGCGCGAGGCCTTCGACCGACTCGCTCGAGGAATATCTCGCGGAGGGAAGGCTCTGCGAGTTCGAACCGATCGATCCGAACACCCGTCTCCACGGCCCGTCGCAGGATCGTCTGAGGATCGGCTCCGGGAGCCAGCCGGATCTCGACCCAATGTCCATGGTCGGTCGCGGTGGCGACCGACGGATCAGCCAGGAAGCCAGGGTCGCCCTCGTAGGCGACGACGAGATGCCTGTGCCCGCTGGAACGTTTCACATCCCGGATCGGCCCGTCGAGCACCTTTCGGGCGCCCGCAATCATGCAGACGCGTTCGCAGATCTTCTCCGCGTCTTCGATCATGTGGGTGGAGAACAGGATGGTTGCGCCGTCCCGCTGCCTCTCGAGCACGATGTCCCGCAGCAGATCGACGTTGATCGGATCCAGGCCGCTGAACGGCTCGTCGAGGATCAGCAGATCGGGTTTGTGCAGTACAGTCGCGATGAACTGGACCTTCTGCTGCATTCCCTTGGACAGGGTCTCCACCCGGTCATCCGCCCGGTCTCCGAGCTCGAGCCGTTCGAGCCACGACCGGGCCTGGCTCAACGCCTCTGATCGCCGTACGCCTTTCAACTCCCCGAAGAACGCCAGGTGCTCGGCGACCCGCATCCGCTGGTACATGCCCCGTTCTTCCGGCAGATAGCCGATACGCATGCGTGTTTCGTGATCGACCGGACGGCCGAACACCTCGACGGTCCCGGAGTCCGGTCCGACGATGTCGAGGATGATCCGAAGCGTAGTCGTTTTGCCGGCGCCGTTCGGGCCCAGAAGGCCGCATATCGAGCCCCTCGGAAGTTCGAACGACAGATCCTCCACGGCCCGCGTCGAGGCGAAGCTCTTCTCGATTCCCTGCAGTCGAATCACCGGTTCATTCACCGAGGAT
>JAENXO010000080.1 GCA_016649455.1 Gemmatimonadota bacterium
AAACAGCGTCGATCTTCTTCTACGAAGTGAACCGTGGATGCGCCTCGCGACAATGCCTCGATGCCGAGCGCGCCGGAACCCGCGAACAGGTCGATCGCGGTCGATCCACTGATCCGATCGCCGAGAGCGCTGAACCAGGCCTCCCTCACCCGTTCGCCCGTAGGCCGTACCTGGCGACCGGGCGGCACTTCGATCCGCCTCCCACCGAACTCCCCGGCCACGATCCGCAGACTCATTCGCTCGAGACCCGGAAATCCACCAGGCGTCCCTGCAACCGAGTCTTGCCGTTCCACCGATTTTCCTCGAAGTGAAACAGCACGTCGAACCGTCCTCCGGAAGCCGCCTCCGGAAGCCGCGATCCGAGCCCGAATCCGATCGCCTCGAGACTGTCTTCATCTTCAGTCAGCACACAACGAAGATGGGATCCCTCCGGGCCCACGCCCCGAACCTCCCGAAGCTCTACTCCGCGCGCCAGGAAGATTGGAGCCGGGTTGCCCGTTCCAAACGGACTCGCCCGATTCAACCATGTCATCAGAGATGGGTCCGCGGCCCCGATCCGCAGTTCCACGTCGATCTCGAGCCTCTCCTGTCCGGCCCCGGCTCCGAACTCCCGAGCTGCAATCTCCTGCAGATCCGAGGCGAATCGTTCGATACGATCGCGCCGGATCGACAGGCCCGCGGCCATCTGGTGGCCCCCGAAGCGCTCGAGGTGTTCGGACAATTCTTCGAGCGCGGAATGGAGGTGAAAGCCACCGATTGAGCGTCCGGAACCCCGTCCGATGTCTCCATCGAACGAGACCACGACGGCTGGTCGGTGCGTAGCGTCGACGATCCTCGATGCGACGATCCCGATCACTCCCGGGTGCCAGTCGTCCCCCCACACGACCACCGCACTGTCCGTGGCCGGATCGAACCGGCTCGCGATCTGCGCTTCGACTTCGCTGTATACCCGTTGATCGGCCTGCCTGCGCTCCGCGTTGCGCCGCTCGAGGTAACCGGCGAGCCGGTCAGCCTCGCCGGGATCCGAGGTCATCAGGAGTTTCACGCCGGAATCCGCGGATCCCATACGACCGACTGAGTTCAGGCGCGGCCCGAGCCGGAAGGATACATGGTCGGTGCCGACTGAATCCCCCTCCGGCGCGCCGACCCTGGTGAGCAGCGCACGGATACCTGGCTTTCGGCTCACGGCCAGCGCTCGGAGTCCGGCCCGCACGAGAATGCGGTTTTCCCCCTGCAGCGGCATCTGGTCAGCCACCGTTCCGAGGGCTACGAGGTCGAGGTGCTGATTCAGTTCGCTGGACGATATCCCCGCCCGATCGAACAGGGCCTGCGTCAATTTGAACGCGACACCAACCCCGGCCAGCGGCGGAAACGGATATTCACTGTCCGCGCGCATCGGATTCACCACCGCGACCGCCAGCGGGAGCTTCGGGCCGGGACGGTGGTGGTCCGTGACGATCACGTCGCACCCCTGGCGCCCGGCTCGAGCCACGGCTTCCACCGCCGTGACCCCGCAGTCAGCCGTCACGATCAGCGAAGCCCCGAATCGTCCGGCCTTCTCGAGTCCGGCCTCCGACAGATCGTACCCGTCCCTCGTACGGTGCGGCACGAACGTCTCGACGATCCCGCCAAGTCTTCGGAAGGCGTGCGTGAGGAGCGCAGCGGCCGACATGCCGTCGGCATCGTAGTCGCCGTGCAGGAGAATCCTCTCTCCACTGCCGATCGCCCGCTCGATTCGATGGACTGCTATGTCCATGTCCGGCATCAGGAACGGATCGTGAAGGTCGTCGAGGCTGGGAGACAGGAACGTCCGGATGTCGGATTCGGATTCGAGTCCGCGGCTCAGCAGCAGCCGGGCAAACTCCGGTGGGAGCCCGAGCCGCGTGGTCAGACTCTTCAGACTGTCGTCCGGGACCGGCTCGGGAAAGATCCACTGCCGGCCGACCGAAGTCCGGTCGGTCATTCGCGCCTGGCGGGCGGTCCAGCGAGCCGGGAGATCAGCGGTCGGCGTGCAGAATGACTCCGCACGTCTCGCATACGATCAGGGCCTTCCCACCTCTGATCTCGGCCTGGCGCTGCAGCGGAATCGATGTGAAACAATGACCGCACACGCCCTCGACCACCGGAGCGAGTGCCTCGGACGTCCGGCCTGCCCGTACTCGATCGTATACCGATCGCACGGATCCATCTATCCTCAGGGCACGATTCTCTCGCCGGTCACGCTGAATTGCGAGTGAGTCAGCCAATTCGGCGCTCAGCCGATTGATCTCCGACAGTCTCTCGTCCGCCGCCTGCTGTTCGAGCTCGAGTGCTTCCAACGCGGCCTGGTGCTCAGCACGCACCCTGTCCTGGACCTGCATGCCCTCGAGCATCGCCGTCTCGGCGGAATCCAGATTCTGCCGGGCCGCATCCATTTCCACGCGAGCAGCCATGGCCGCGCGTTGCTTGGCCACTTCCTGCGCTCGCTGCTGAAGGCGCTTCAGGGTCGCCCGGCCAGCCTGCACTGTCCGCTCGTACTGCCGCAGCGCCCGATCCGCCTCCTCGACCCGCACCGCGATCGCCGACTCCCCCCGGCGCGCCGCTTCGAGTCTTTCCTCGAGGAGCCGCGATTCTTCCTCCATGGCACTCAACTCGACCCGGCTTCGGGCGATCTCTCCGTCCATCTCCTGCAGTGACAGGAGTTCGTCCACTACCTGACTCTCCATCCCGCTCTCCGTCCTCGAGTTCTCTGTTCTCGCCGCACGGGTGACCGCCGTCACCGCGCCGGCGGCATACCCGGACTCGCGAGGTTTCGTACGAAACTCAGGGAAACTCCCGCCCCCCGGAGCAGCTTCGCGATTTCCGACTTTTCCACGAGCAGGCGTCGTGCCTGGTCCTCGTCCGCCAGCTCCAGTTCACGATCGATCTGGCGAAGTCGGTCCAACTTTTCCCGGTTCAACAGACGCCGCAGCGCCTCGTCGTATACGTCGCCCGGGTGCATGATTTCGGTCGAGTCTTCCATCAGCCGCTCCAGCAGGTCCGCTTCCGCGCCGCCCAGCGAGGACACGAGCGACTCCGTATCCCCATCCTGCCCTGCCGCCTGGAGCGCTACATAGATGGAGCGAAACCCCGGCTCCCGAAAGTGACTCGCTTCGAGACCGCGCTCAACCGTTTGATCGACCAGGGTCGGATCGCGCAGGACGAGTAGCAGAAGACCGCGCTCGGCGGCGACATCCGCTTCCGACCCGAACGTCTGCATCGGATCCGGGTCCCGGCCCTCCGTCCCCGGTTCCGGCTCCCCGGAGTGCCGCCAGGCCCGCGGGCCGGATTCCCGCGCCTGCTCACGAGCCACTTCGCTCACCAGGGTGTCGCGCCGAACCCCCGTGCGCTCAGCCGCCCGCCCGAGATACAGGTCCCTCAGGGCCGGGTCCTGCACCGAGCGCAACGTACTGAGCAGTCCATCCACCGCGCGTCGACGTCCTTCAATGCTCTCGAGATAGCCTTGCCGTTCGAGGATCTGGAGCTTTCGCTCGAGAACGTCGACCGCGTCATCGAGCAACTCGCTGAGCACCTCGGGACCGGCTCGTTGCAGAAGCGAGTCCGGATCTTCCCCTGGCGGAAGGCTGACCACCATGGGATGAACGCCCGCCGCCAGCAACGCGTCACCTGCCCGGAACGTGGCCTTGAGACCGGCCGCATCACTGTCATACAACAGGAACACCTTCCGACCATACCTCCCCAGCAACTCCGCCTGTTCGTGCGTCAGCGAAGTCCCCAACGGGGCGATGGCCGTCAGGAACCCGCTTCGGTGAAGAGCCAACACGTCCATGTAGCCCTCGCACAGAAGCGACGCATCCTCCCGGCGAATCTCGTGACGCGCCCATCCGAGGCCGTACAGGGTTCTCCCCTTGTGGAAGATCGGGCTCTCCGGCGAATTGATGTACTTGGGGATGCCTTCGGCTTCCGATGCGAGGATTCGCCCGCCAAACGCGATCGGCCGGTCTCTCAGATCGTGGATCGGGAAGATGAGCCGGCCCCGGAAGCGGTCGTACGGCTCCTCCGCGCGCTCGCTGGTCGCGAGCAGGCCTGTTTCGAGCAGTTCCCCGTCGTCAATCCCCCTCGCCTTCGCTGCGTCGCGAAGTGCTCGCCACTGGTCCGGCGCCCACCCGAGACGGAAGCGATCGAGGTCATCTTCCTCGAAGCCGCGCTCCACGAGATAGCGACGGGCGGCCCTGCCTTCCGACTCGTCGTGCAACTGCTCCCTGAACCACTCCTCCGCGAATGCCACGACCTCGCGGAGCGGCCCCCACGGATCCTCGCGAACCTCGCGATCTTCGGGAACTTCGATTCCGATTCGGGAGGCTACGTGCCGGACGGCGGAGGGAAAGTCGAGTCCGAGGTGCTTCATGAAGAAAGCGAAGATGTCCCCGCCTTCGCCGCACACAAAACACTTGAACAGGCCGCGTCCAGGATCCACCGAAAAATTCGGGCCCTCGCCTCCATGAAGAGGACAGGGCCCGCGCCACGTGCGTCCGGAACGCTTGAGTGACGTATATTCGCCGAGGAGGTCTACGATTTCCGCGCGTTCGCGGATCTCCTCGACCAGTTCGTCCTTTACCATCTACTGCCTTGCCTCAGTCTCCACCTCCCATAAACTCGACTACGGTAACTCCGGATCCCCCTTCCTCGAAACCTCCGGGTCGAAGACTGGACACACGGCGATCGGCCTCCAGCAGACGCGCGACCTCTTTCCGCAAGGCGTAGGTGCCTTTCCCGTGGATGATCCGGAGAGTCGGCAGTTCGGCAACGAACGCCGAATCGACGGCCTGGACGAGCGAGGCCTCGATCTCATCCACTCGCAGGCCCCGGAGATCCACTTCCGGTCGTGCGACGATTTCCGGCAGCCGCAGTTCGGCAACACGGTCCTCACGCTCGTGCCTTCCGCGGACTCTTCTTTCCGCCTGTCCCCGGGGCACGGGCTCGACATCGGCAACCGGGACCTCGACCCGCACACCGCCTGCCTCCAGGACCGCCCGGTCCCCTCGCAGTTCTACGACGACTCCCTCGAGTCCGAGCGACCTGGATCGGACCCGAAGACCGGTCTCGGCCACAGTCCCGTCGGCGGCCTGCCGTTCACTCTCGCCCGTCGCGTCAGGGGGCATCCTCGACTCGCGAAACAGCCGCTCGACGCGAGACCTGACGTCGGCCGCCGCTGCCTCTGCCGCCTCGCTGGAGTCCGGCCGAGCGTCAGGCGCCGCGGCACGCCGGAACTCGACACGAAGTCGCTCGATTTCCGCGGCGACTTCTCCCCTCGCCTGCTTCAAATACCGCTCGGCCCTTGCCTTTCCTTCCCGTTCCAGCTGTTTCTCCCTGCGGGCCGCCCGCTCCTCGGCCCCCTCGAGTCGTTCCTCCCGCTCCTGCGCCCGCCTCGTGTCGATGCGAGCCTCGGCCGTGAGTTCGGCGAGTTCTGCCTCTCGTTGCTCGAGACTGGCCAGCAGACCCTCGACGCGACGGTCTTCCTCGCCGACCCTCGACTTCGCGTCTTCCAGAACGTCCTCCGGCAGTCCGAGCCGCGCGGCGATCTCCAGCGCATAGCTGCGCCCGGGGAGGTCCCGTACGAGGCGGAACGTCGGCCTGAGAGCCCGGGTGTCGAACTGGAGAGACGCGTTCACGATCTGCGGATCCTCGGTCGCGAGAGCCTTCAGAGCGCCGAGATGAGTCGTCGCGACCGTCAGGCGGGCCTGGCCCGCGAGGCGCTGCAGCACCGCCGAGGCCAGCGCCGCACCTTCCGCGGGGTCCGTGCTGGACCCGATTTCGTCGAGCAGCACGAGGGAGTGCATGTCGGCCTCCTCGAGCGTCTGACGCACACTCTCCATCTGAGCGCTGAAGGTGGACAGCGACGCGGAGATCGACTGCTCGTCACCGATCACCGTGAACAGATCCCGATACACGGGCAGTCGCGTTCCCGGACCGGCGGGCGGAATGATTCCCGCCTGCGCCAGGAGAGATGTCAGCCCGACTGTCTTCAGCAGCACGGTCTTGCCGCCGGCATTCGGACCGCTGACCAGGAGCACGCTCTCCCCGCGGCCAAGCTCGAGGTCGAAAGGCACCGACGGCTCTTCCCCGGATACGAGAAGCGGGTGGTGAACCCGCACCAGGCGAAGATCGATCTCCGCGGCCTCGTCCGAATCAGGATCGAGGAATATCGGCCTCGTCCCCCCGTGGTCGAGCGCCCACCTGGCCCGGGCATACAGGGAATCAGCCTCGGAAAGGGCCTCCAGGCTCTGCACGAGATCCTCTGCCCTCGGCCGGGCCGCGGCTGTGAGCTGCCTGAGGATGCGCGCGATTTCCCGCAGCTCTTCGCGCTCCAGCTCGGCGAGGCGATTCATCGGCTGGATCGCCTGGGGCGGCTCAACGAACACCGTCCTGTGCGTGGCTGACTCGTCGTGCACGATCCCGCCGACCTCCGACATTCCCTCCCGTCGAATCGGGATGCAGTAGCGCCCCGATCGGATCGTCACGGAACCATCCGGTACCTGGATTCGATCCGACAGCGACCGGGCGAACGTCTCCAGCCTCCGCACGATCGATGAGCGAGAAGAGCGGAGCCCGCGCCGGATCCGGCGCAGGTCCGGAGAAGCCGAGTCGGCCAGGCCACCAGAGGAGTCGAACGCCGCGAGCAGGCGCTGCTCGAGCGATTCGGCCTTGAGCATGCGGCCGCCGATTTCCGCCATTCCCGGGAGTTCGTCTGGGAATCTCCGCAGATCGCCTCTGCCTTGCCTGGACGACGTCAACAACCGAGCGACGCCCTCCAGCTCGCTCGCATCCAGCACGGACCCTTCCAGCGCGAGGCGCCTCAGCGGGCCGTGCACATCAGGGATCGGGGGGGGGACCCAGTCGAACTTGAGCAGCAGGCCGACCATCTCGTCGGCGATCCGGAGGGCAGCCTCCGCCGCACCCCGGGTACGTTCCGGGACCAGGCTGCGAACGTGCTCTGCGCCAGCGGCAGACGAGGCGAGTGCCGAAATCCGGTTCAGCACCTCCGGCCATTCGAGCCGCAGCAGAGCCTGCGGCCCACACGCCCGCCCCCGAAGCCCGTCGCCGACCGCGCTCCCACGCCCGGGCTGGCCGGAAGCGGCACGATCCGGATTCAACCCGGCGGCCACCGCATCCGCCTGCCACCCAGAACGTGGAAATGCAGGTGCATCACACTCTGCCCAGCTCGCTCGCCCACGTTGGTAACGATTCGAAACCCGTCCTGCTCAAGCCCCTCTGTGCGCGCTACGACCGAGGCGGCCCGCAGCAACTCCCCCGCGAGATCGGAGTCGGTCTCGAGATCGGCCGCGCTTTCGACGTGTACGCGGGGAATCACGAGGACATGGACCGGGGCCTGGGGCTGAATGTCCCGGAATGCGACCCAGCCTTCGTCTTCGGCTACGATATCCGCGGGGATCTCGCCCGCTGCGATACGACAGAACAGGCAGTCGGCGGTCATGTCGATTCTCCCTGGTGTGCCCGGAGCCGTGCCCCGGCGATCTCCCGTTCCTGCGAGACGACGGCCAGCGCCGCCACAGCCGCCGTTTCGAACCGCAGGACCGTGGGCCCCAGTCGTCCTGCACGGAATCCGGCCTGGACACAGGCCGTTACCTCGATCTGGCTGAGCCCGCCTTCGGGCCCGACGAACAGGACGACGGGCGACGGCGAAGCGGGTAGAACGGCCCGCAGTGGTTCGCCATCCACATCGAGCACGATCCCATCTTCCTCGGATCGTTCGACCCGTGCGAGGAATGCAGGCAACTCCTCGACCGACCCGATCTGCGGCAGCCATGCCCCAGCACTCTGCTTGACCGCCGCCAGAGCCCTGCGCTCGGCCTTGTCCCAGAATCCCGCCGACCTTCCAGCATCGGACACGGATCGGGATCGCTCGGTCTCGATCGGCGGAATCCGTCGGATTCCGAATTCCGCGGCTTTCTCGACTAACCACAGGGTATGGGTGCGATTGCCGACGGCGATCGCGAGCTCCACGGCGAGCGGTTCATTCGCGGGCAGCGAACCCTCGATCACGACTTCCCGCCGTCGCTCGGCAGGAACTCCGAGACGTCCCAGTCGGCGAGTTCCCATGCCATCGGTGAGCGCCACCGCATCACCCGCGGTGAGCCTCAATGAGCGAGCGTGACGCGTCTCCTCATCCTCGAGCCGCACCACCTCACCGTCGTTCCGGTCAGCCAGCTCGGCGACGTACAGCGAAGGCGGATTCCGGTCTCGAGACTCCAGCATGAACCGAATCTGCGCCGTCCTTTTGCGGCAGCGCCAGACCAACCGACCGCCGCCGATCGGCCAGGCCCTTTCCCCTCGCCCGACGACGGCGCACTCTATAGCGTTTCCCGGCGGCGTTCATTCCCGTGGAGGCGAGCGCATGACACAGGCGAGACCGACCGGACCGATCGGCGGAGTCGATCCAGATGACACTCCTGGAGAAGGCATGGAAATTCGACTGCGTCTCTCCAGCGTCGAAGTCGAGCGTGACCGCGGCTCGCACGCGCACGTCATCGTGGAGCTGGAGCTTCCAG
Organism: Gemmatimonadota bacterium; assembly: GCA_016649455.1. GTDB lineage: Bacteria > Gemmatimonadota > Gemmatimonadetes > Palauibacterales > Palauibacteraceae > Carthagonibacter. Next base: position 8,550 of record JAENXO010000080.1, read on the forward strand.
ACCGGACCGCGCGGGGCGAGGCCGATGGAGTCGGGACCGAGACAGTGGAGCTGCGCCTGGCGGCAGTGGCAACTCTGGACGCGATCCACTCTGCGATCGGCAAGATCCGTTTTCGGCTGCTGGGCATCAAGCGCATCCATGCGTTCGACGCCGATGTGATCCTGGTGGTTCTGCAGGAACACGAGGGCGATGCGCGGCGGCGCTTCGTGGGTGCGGTCCCGGTGCGGGACACCCTGGTCCATGGAGCTGCCGGGGCGGTGCTCGACGCGACGAATCGGGTCCTCGTAGGCCCGCCGGAGGCAGAACCTGACGGAATCCGCTGACGGAGTCCCCGGTCGTCCTACTCGAATCCCAGCTTCCGGCCTACCCTTTCACGCAGTGCGGTGAGTCCATCCCGGTCCCGTATGGACTGAGAGTACGACCACCAGAGC
>JAENXO010000429.1 GCA_016649455.1 Gemmatimonadota bacterium
GACCTGAAGTTGAGAAACAGTTGCTGCGGAGCCGTAGCGACAGGACGTGAAGAAGAGGCATCGCCGCAGCGCCTGGAGACAGGAGTCGGCATTGAGCGATGTACCCCGGAGTCCTGCGTGAGAGAACGGAACGGATTCGCCCTTCCGGCGACGCTGCTCGTCCTCCTGGGAATGATCCTGCTGTTCACGGCCGGATTCCACTCGGCTCGGCTGGACCTGGCGTCGGCCAGGAGTCTGGCCGCGTCGATCCGGGCATTTCAGGCTGCCGAAGCGGGACTCGCGCTGCTGGAAGCGGGCGCCACCACCGGAGTCGACTCGGTCCGGGTCCGTGGTGCGTTGCTGGACCTGCGAATCGACACTTTGAGAGCGTCGGGCGACGGCTCACTCCTGCTGCGACACCGGGCCGAAGCAGAGACACGGGACGGATCCGACCGCCTCACCGCGAGGCGTTCGCTGAGCCGACTGTGGTTCGCACGACCTGACGGTACGGGCGGTCCGGTTGCCGGTGGCTGGCGCGAATCCGTGCGCCTCGAACCGCCCTGAACGAAGGCCCGGACCGATGGTCAGGCCCTGGGGAGCATGGTCCTGAGAATTGCGATGATCCCGCCGGGATTGTCCACGTTCAGCCAGTGTCCGCCCTCGAGGGAATGGAGATGAACGGGGCTTCCTTCGCTCTCCAGTCTGACGATCCGCTCGGCGTCCGCCTCCGCCAGGATCGAGTTCCGCGTGGCTCGAATGAACTGGAGCTCGGTGTCGCCTGGGGGGGTCTCCACCAGGGGCCACAGGTCCGCCCGGAAGAAGTCCAGCAGCAGTCTGCGCATCTCCCCCGGGTCGAATCGCCACCGGAACAGCTCGTTCTCGCGTACGAGATTCGTGGCCATCCATTCAGCGACGAATCTCGGAAAGCCGCCTGCCTCGACCGCATCGGCGCCTGCCTTGCGGGTCCCGAAGGTGGCGGGAAGACGTGACAGGAGTTCCATCATCTGCTGCGCACCGGCACCGGTCGCTCCCGGCGCAGGAGTGCTGTCGACCACCCAGACCTGCTCGCTGGCGGCGCCAGGCTCCGCGGAGGTCAACATCGCTACCTTGCCGCCGAACGAGTGCCCGAGCAGGGCCCTCGGCGCGTCGGACCCGGGCAGATACTCCACCAGACGTGCGACGTCCAGCGCGCAGGACGCCAGGGTGTGCGGCGGCGGCGCCTCGACCGACTCGCCGTGAAGCCTGAGATCGACGAGCACGCACTCCCAGTCCGGCCGCGCCCGCATGACACCGCGCGCCACGGCCGACCAGTTGCGGCCGGATCCGAAGAATCCGTGCAGGAAGAACAGCCTGCCGCGCGGCGGTGGGGCGAGCGAGTCGGGCTGCAGGAGCCGGAAGGACAGCCGGAACTCGCGGCTGGTCATCGGGACGCGGCTCGACGACTCCCGTCCGTACTCCATCCCGGACCTCCACTTCTGGTTCGTACGCGACGGTGCCGACTGGAAACTGCCCACCGGGCACCTCGGACAATCACGGCTGTACTCTGTATATTATCACAGCGTCCCGTCCATCCGGCACACGATGAAGGAGACACCCGTTCATGACCGATAGTGCGAAAACTGACCAGGATACCCGCTCGGCCACTCTCCGCTGTTCCTTTTGCCTGAAGCTCAACCGGGTGGATGTAGGCCGGGCGAGCGAGCGACCAAAGTGCGGGGAATGCGGACGCCCGTTTCTGTTGGACCGCCCGGTGAAGATCGCCGGCGATGACCTCGAGCGAGTCGTGGCCGATTCGGACGTGCCGGTGCTGGTCGACTTCTATGCCGACTGGTGTGGCCCGTGCAAGATCATGGCTCCGGTGCTGGACAGCTTCGCGGCGGACCACACGGGCGAGATCCTCGTCGGCAAGGTAGACACCGACGCGGCACCGGCAGTGTCGGCCCGCTACGGGATTCGCGGAATTCCGACTCTCATCCTGTTCCGGGATGGATCCGAGGTGTCCCGTCAGACGGGGGCAGTAGCGCGGCCCGGTCTCGACCAGCTGGTCGCTGCGCTTTGAGTTTCGCCGCGCGGACCGGGGGGAGGGTCTTCACGGGGTCATTTCTGGCCGGGCTCGGGCTGCTCGCTGCCTGCGGAGGGTGTGGCTTGAAGCGTGAGATCCCCACCGGCTCGGATCCGCCGGTCAGCGAAGCTCCGCCCGCGTTCGAACTGGTCAGGCTCGATCTCCCGTTCAGCGACCCGGTGCACCTGGCGGCCCCGGCCGGCGACCCGCGGCTGTTCGTGGTCGAGCAGGCGGGCAGGATCCGGATCGTGCGAGATGGTGTTCTTGTCGAACAGCCGTTCCTGGACATTGCAGACCGGGTGTCGAGCGGGAGTGAACGGGGCCTGCTGAGCGTCGCATTTCATCCGGACTTCAGTACCAACGGACGACTGTTCGTGAACTTCACTGACCTGCAGGGCGCCACCCGCATCGAACGCTATCGGGTCGGGGCGGACCCGGACATCGCCGATCCGCAGAGCGCCGAGCTGGTTCTGTCGATCGAACAGCCGTACGCGAACCACAACGGCGGTCATCTGCTGTTCGGCCCCGACGGCTATCTGTACATCGGGATGGGCGACGGAGGACGGGGCGGTGACCCCCTGGGCAGCGGCCAGGACCGACAGACCCTGCTGGGCACGATTCTCAGGCTGGATGTGGACGGCACGGAACCGTACGCGATTCCGCCGGACAACCCCTGGGCGGACCACGCCAGCTTCAGGCCCGAGATCTGGGCCTGGGGACTGCGGAATCCGTGGCGTCTCGCCTTCGAC
>JAENXO010000258.1 GCA_016649455.1 Gemmatimonadota bacterium
GGGGGGGTACCAACGATGTCCGCTGCAAGCTCCAGGCTGGCGGTGCCGTCAGCCTGGTGTCCCTTGAGCACTTCCCGGAGGGTATCCGTGAAATCGTCGAGGGGAGGAGAGGTGGGGGAACGTTACTACTGTCGATTGAGTCCGACATCCTGCTGTATTGGCTAATCGGGAATCCGGCAGATCGCGCGGTTTGCCGCGGTATTTGGGGTTTCCTGCCCCAGATCGGATTCCCAGTAATCCGCCTGATAAGCGTGAGGTCGGTGGTGTTGCTGCGCTCGCCTGCGGCGTGCTCGCAATGCTGACCGACGCACCAAATCCACCCGGGCCCATACCGCGAAGTCTTTGAGCCGCTTGGGTTTCCGAACCTGGCGGCTTCTTTCATCCACCGGAGTTGGTTTTCCCCCGGGCGCTTGCCGAGTAGGCGTGCTCGAACATCTTCTGGCACACTCACCACGTGCTACCCGATACTTCAGCCTTTCGTGACCGCCAGGCACAGGACTATCAGGCACGAGGCTTCAGCCCCTTGCTCGTGGCTGTCCAGATTGTCCTGAGAAGCTATAATCACTCTGAGGCTGCACTTCTCCCTTACGACGACCACACCAAAGGGAACCATGCCCGAGCTACTGGACCGCCTCAAGGCTGCGCTGGCCGACCGCTACACGATCGAGCGCGAGCTCGGCCAGGGTGGAATGGCGATCGTCTACCTCGCTCAGGACGTGAAGCACGAGCGACAGGTCGCGCTCAAGGTGTTGCGACTGGAGCTTGCGGCGGCGCTCGGGCCCGAGCGGTTCCTGCACGAGATCCGGATCGCCGCCAACCTGCACCACCCGCATATTCTCCCTCTCTACGACTCTGGCGAAGCCGCCGGGTTCCTCTACTACGTCATGCCGTTCGCGGAAGGTGAGTCACTGAGAGACCGGCTGGATCGCGAGAAACAGCTGCCGATCGACGATTCTCTCAAGATCGCTCGGGAAGTAGCCGACGCGCTGAGCTACGCGCACAGTCGCGGCGTGGTCCACCGGGACATCAAGCCCGAGAACATCCTGCTCGAGAGCGGACACGCCGTTGTGGCCGATTTCGGGATCGCGTGCGCCGTCGACGCGGCGGGTGGCGAGCGCCTCACCAAGACGGGGATTGCACTCGGGACTCCCGCCTACATGAGCCCTGAGCAGGCGAGGGGCGAGAAGGACCTGGACGGGCGGAGCGACCTGTACGCACTCGGCTGTGTGCTGCACGAAATGCTGGCCGGCCAGCCGCCGTTCACGGGATCGACGAGCGAGAGCGTCGTTCATCAGCACCTGTTGGCCGAGGTGCCTCAGATCGCGGTGATTCGACCGTCGGTACCAGGTTGGGTCGCGGCGGCGCTGGAGCGCAGCCTGGCCAAGACGCCAGCGGACCGGTTCAACCCTGTGGCGCAGTTCGGCGAGGCGCTTTCCCAACGGGGGTCCGTGACGGCTGCAACGGGAGGTGGGATCGCTCAGACCTCTGCGGCCGGTGGCCGCAAGCGAGCGCCGCAGCTCGGGTGGGTACTGGCAATCGGTCTGATCGGTGTGGTCACCGTCATGCTGTTGACGCGTCGTGACTCAACGCCCGAGGTCGTGCTCGGCCACGCAGTTCAGGTCACAGCCGAGGATGGGCTCGAGATCCAGCCGGCGATCTCCCCTGATGGTAACCTGGTCGCATACGCGGCGGGTCCGGCTCGCCGGATGCGGGTGTTCGTGCGTCCGGTAGGGGGTGGGCGAACAATCGCGCTGTCTGACGACACGGCGACGAGCCAGAGCCGTCCCCGGTGGTCACCCGATGGGACGAGCGTTCTCTTCATCGCCGATGGCAACGTTCAGGTGGTGCCCGCCCTCGGGGGTGCGGTGCGAACGGTGGTGCCATGCTCCCCGACGTCCTGCGTGAGGTCTGCGGACTGGTCCCCGGACGGGAGTCGGATCGCGTTCGTGCGCGGCGACTCGCTTCAGATCGCCGCACTCGAAGACGGCACCCGCAGTACATTCCTTGCCCATTCCCTGGAACTTCACTCGTGCGTGTGGTCTCCCACGGACTCTTCGATCGCGTGCGTGATCGGCAACACCGAGTACGCCGGCGTGGGAGGCAAGTTCGGCAACCTCGCGCCCTCTCAAATCGTCGTGGTCCCGATAGCCGGTGGAACGCCCATAACGGTCACGGACGCCGACGCCATCAATCAGAGTCCGGCGTGGTCTCCCGATGGTCGCCTTCTGTACCACGTTTCGAGTCGTCAGGGGCCGCGGGATATCTACGCGGTTCCCATTTCGGACGCAGGCGAGGTCAGCGGCGAGCCCTTGCGATTGACCGTCGGGTTGAACGCGCAGTCCGTAAGCCTCACCGGCGACGGGGCGCGAATCGTCTACTCGGTGTACACATCGCGGTCCAACCTCTGGTCGCTGCCCATTCCGTCCGACCCGCCCGGCACGATCGCCGGAGCCACCGCCCTGACATCGGGCAGCCAGATCGTGGAATCCGTGCGAGTGTCCCGAGACGGAGAGTGGCTGCTCTACGACTCCGATTTGCGAGGAAATGCGGACATCTACCGCCTGCCGATGGGTGGCGGCACCCCCGAGCAAATTACTCGCGACCCGTTCGACGAGTTTTCGGCCGACCTCTCTCCGGACGGGACCGAGATCGTGTACTTCTCCTGGGAGACCGGCTCCAGGGACATCGTAGTGCGACCTCTCGGAGGCGGCCCACCCGCACTGCTCACATCCACGCCCGCGCAGGAGAGCTATCCGGTGTGGTCCCCCGACGGCTTCCGGATCGCGTTCCATGACCAGGCGCGGGGCTCGGATACTACGCACGTCATGGAGCGTGCCCCCGACGGTTCCTGGGGCGACCCGATCCCGTTGGCCACAGGCCTGCGAAGGCCAGCCTGGTCGCCGGATGGGAGGTTGGTGCTCGGCAGGGGTGGCCGTACTCTGGGAACTGTCGCCTTGGATGGTGGAGACCGCCGCGTCGTGTACGAATCCGAGCCTAACTCTGATGATCCGGTAGCAGAGTGGCCGTTGTGGAGCCCGGATGGGGCGACGATCTACTTCAAGAGTCACGGTGCGGAGGGGCTCACGTCCTTCTGGTCGATTCCCGCTGCTGGCGGGAGGCCACGCCTCCTGGTCCGTTTTGACGATCCGATGCGCCAGTCTTCAAGAGGCGACTATGCGACAGACGGCACCCGGTTCTACTTTGCCATCGAGGACCGTCAGAGCGATATCTGGGTGATGGAACTGGAGTGGTGAGCTCGGGAGGCTCGAGGCTGTGCAAGAATGTGCGCAAGGTTGGTGTCACATGGGGTGTGAAAGCCGCCGCTGACTTTCACACCCCATGTGAACTTATCCGCAGAAGTAAGCCTCTATTGCGAAAATCGCTATCTATAGGCTACGCCTCATAATCCGAGGGTCGCTTCTGCTGTTGGGACTGCACGGCAAGTAAGCGTGCGCTGTACATCTTCTGACACACCCTCCAGCCAGGTGACCGCCGCATAGTCAGTAGCCGGTTCCAGCAACGGGACTGTCAGGCAGGCGGTCGCAGACGGGCCTTCCGAGTAGCGATCCCCTATATTGATCTCACTCCCTCGGTCCTCACGAGGCATCCATGCCCGAGCTACTGGAGCGTCTTACCGCTGCGCTGGCAGACCGCTACGCCGTCGAGTCGGAAATCGGCCGTGGCGGAATGGCCGTCGTCTTCCTTGCCGAGGATCTGAGGCATCACCGCAAGGTCGCGATCAAGGTCCTGCACCCCGAGCTCGGCGCTGCGGTTGGTGCTGAGCGGTTCCTGCGGGAGATCGAGACCGTAGCCGGCCTGCGTCACCCTCACATCCTCCCTCTCTACGACTCGGGCGAGGCCGACGGCCTGCTCTACTTCGTGATGCCCTATGTAGAAGGCGAGAGCGTCCGCCAGCGACTGGAGCGGGATAAGCAGCTCCCGCTTGAGGAGGCGCTGCGGATCACTCGGGAAGTGGCCGACGCTCTCGACCATGCCCACCGGCACGGAGTGGTTCACCGCGACATCAAGCCAGCGAACATCCTGTTGGATGCGGGGCACGCGGTCGTCACGGACTTCGGCGTGGCCCAGGCCGTCAACGAGGCCGGCCGCGAGAAGGTTACGGCCACCGGGATGGCGGTGGGCACGCCGGCCTACATGAGCCCTGAGCAGGCGTCGGGTGAGGAGGTGGACGAGCGTAGCGACCTCTATGCACTCGGTTGCGTGCTGTATGAGATGCTGGCCGGAGAGCCGCCGCTCACGGGCGCTACCCCTCAGTCCACAGCCGCCAAGCGACTCACGGACCGGCCTACGCCGCTGAGTGCCATGCGGAACACGGTTCCCGCGAGCCTTCAGTCTCTGGTCGAGAAGACGCTCGCCACCTCGCCAGCCGACCGACCGGCGACGGCCTTCCAGCTGGCCGACGAACTCGCGAAGGTCCGGCATAGTCCCGAGCCAGCTGCTCGGAGGTCACCTGCAGCGCGGTGGTTCCGGCCACTGATCGGACTGGCCGTCATCGCAGCCATCGTAGTCATCTGGATGCTGGCCAACGACCGATCAGGGATGCAGGAGGAGAGGTCGTTGCCGGGCTACGGTGAAGATCGTTCGATCGCAGTCCTGCCATTCGTGGACCTGTCAC
>JAENXO010000465.1 GCA_016649455.1 Gemmatimonadota bacterium
CCCGAGCACCTCGGCACGCTTCCTTGGATTCCAGTATTCGCGTCGAATCTGATTCACCCCCCAATTTCTGAAACAGCGGCAAAAAGCGGACCGCCCTGGCGGCCCGCTCATGTCTGAAACACTAGCGGAGGACGGACGTTCCGTCAAACAGGATTCACCCGCGCACACGACGCCGTGCTCGCCGTCAGAGTTTCCGCCTCTCAGTGGATCGAATATGTTTCACATTCAACTCCACGATCGGTGGAGCGATGAGCTATTCAGGGCCGTCAGGCCCTTTCGTGTCAGGGAGACGATATATGCAACTCCGCGACTTCTTTTCGGAAGATGCGATCAAGCTGGATCTGGAAGCGGAAACGAAGGACGAGGCGCTCAAGGAGCTGGTGGGAATTCTCGGGCTGGATGAGAAATCTCAGGGCATCCTGTTCAAGATGCTGAAGCGACGTGAGAACCTCGGATCGACGGGAATCGGTCGCCGTATCGCGATTCCACACTGCCGGTCACTCGTGGTCAACCGGCTGCGCGTTGCATTCGGCCGCAAGCCCGATGGAATCGACTTCGACGCGATCGACAAGAGGCCGGTACAGAACATTTTTCTCATCGTCGCGCCACCGCTCGAGGTGTCGAACCAGTATCTGCCCGTGCTCGGAAAGATCGCTCAGTTCGGCAAGGAACAGGACATTCCGGAGCGGCTGGCCGAGATCCAGACACCCGAGGAGTTTCTCGCCCTGCTGGAGGAAAAGGGGGTCTGAACCAATGCATCCACAGCTCGAGCTTCTCCTGGAGCTCCAGGATCTCAAGACCCAGCGCCAGGCGCTGGCGACCGAGGGCCTGAAGGATGTGGAATCTGAGGTATTCGATCTGCGGCCCGAAGAGGCGCTTCAGATACTCGACACGAAAATCGATGAACTCGCCGAGCGACTGGACGACCCGGTGCGAGCTCGGTTTTGCGAGGTCTCGGACTCGGTCGGACGAGCAGTGGCTCCAGTGCTGAACGGAGTATGCTACGGTTGCTACGTTGCGGTACCCACGGCCTGGTCATCGGAAGTCGGGCGGAACGACCGGGTCAACGTGTGCAGCCACTGCGGACGGTTTCTGTACTACGTCGACTGAGAGTCGCCTGGAATCCTGCCCTGCGGCGTCCGCCGGGTTATCGACAGGCGATCGAGATATTCGAGCAGCGGAATCAACAGGCGACGCGACAGCCCCAGCTCATCGCCGAATGCGGCCGGTGCAGCGGGACTTGCGCGTTCCAGCACGCTCCGGGCTCCCGACTTGAGACGGGATTCGGCTTCCGCCGTGAGGTAGACGTCGGGATTCACCGCGACCAATCGGCCCGAATCGACCAGAATCCTCAGCACGTCGTTCAAGAGAGATCGGTCGGCGCCGGTCAACTCGGCCAATCTGGCTGGAGACGGCGGTGCCAGCTCCGCGGCCGCGAGAATCTCAGCCACCTGCTCGAGAGTGTCCGCCTCTCGCCTCGTCAGGTGGACCTGATGTCCGCGCAGCCTCACTTCCGGTCCCGTGCGCTCGAGATCACCCTCCGCTTCCAGGCCCGCCAGTTCGTGTTCCAGCAACTCAGGTGCGAAAGACGCCGCAAGGGCTGTCCGCACGGACTCGAGGGAGACGCGTGGAGACCGCGGCCTGTCCACGTGAACTCGACGGAGATACTCGATAATCCCGACCCGGGCACCCGTCCGAGCAGAAGGCGCGAACAGCCGCCCGCCTATCAGCTCCGCCCCGACGATCTGGCCTGCTTCCGGCGACGGATACCCCGTGCGCAAAGGAAGGGCCGCCGGATCGATCCCCTTTCCGCCGGCCAGCTGCACGACGGCGTCCGTGGTCTCCTGGCGGCCGCCCTCGAGGATCGCCTCCCACCAGCCGGTGTGCTGTCGCCATCGTCTGGGAGGCTCCAGGTCCGTAACCAGCCCACCTCCAATCGTGCGAAGCGGAGACACCGTGCGCAGAACGAACCGGTCTCTCGCCCGCGCCACGATGGGATCGGCACACACCAGAACGGCCCAGGCACTCGATCCCGGAGACAGAATCCCTTCCGACCCGAGGAGCACCCGAGCCGTCGTTTCGGCAGTTCCGTGATACAGGCGAATCGTGTCGGCGTGCTCGAGTCCGACCGTCGCGTCAGGCAGCAGCCTCAGTCGTGCTCCGAACCGCTGAATTCCCTGCCACTCCGGGTCAGCCACCACGGTCTCACCCCTGCCGGACTCCTCGAGCGACAGGCCCGCCAGCGACAGAGCGCACCGTGCGCCCGCTCCCGCCAACGGACGCTCTTCGCCGTGGACCTGGACGGACCGGACCCTGGCAGTACTGCCGGACGGGAGAAGTCGGACCCGGTCTCCCGTTCGCACCGTACCGCTCCACACCGAGCCCGTCACCACCGTGCCCGCCCCCCGAACGGTGAAGATGCGGTCCACCGGCAGGCGAAACAGATCGTCCCGCGCACGCGCCTCGACGTTTGAGGCGGTGGCCAGGATCGCCTCCCGCAGCGCA
>JAENXO010000510.1 GCA_016649455.1 Gemmatimonadota bacterium
TCCTCTCAGCTGCTTGTGGACCGAACGCAGTGAGATGCCGCTGCGCAGGCCGAGACTGATCAGGCGGCCGATCGCCTCGGCATCTGCCATGGCCGGTCCGCCCGCCTTTCCGAGCGCCACGAACACCTCGAACGGGCGTCCCTCCTCGTCCTCGTTGATCGTCACGTACATATCGCCCAGCGGAGAGTCGATCTTCCGCGTCACGCCCTTCAGAATGGCCGGTCGCTTGCGCATCGCCGGCTGTTTCATGAAGCCGCCCTCGAGCGCGGCGATCGTTTCGCCCTGCTGCTCGAGTTCACCGGCGAGCTCGTCCACCCGGGCCAGGGCGCCGGCGAGTTCCGCCGCGAGCTCCGTGCTCTCCAGCTTCTCGAACTCGGCGATAGTCTCCGGGTCGATGACCCCTGCGCCAGGCGAGGCGTGCACGCCCCTCGCGGCAGCTTCCGCCGCCACCTTCCGTGCAGTCCGGCCGGTCGACAGCACCTGCCCTTCGCGCGAGCCGTCGCGGTACACGGTCACGCCCTTGCACTTCAGCTCGTAGGCGAGCTCGAAGATGCGCCGGACGTCGTCCACCGTCGCTTCCTTCGAGAAGTTGCAGGTCTTGGAGATCGCGGAGTCCGTGTACTGCTGAAACGCCGCCTGCATCCGGATGTGCTGCTCCGGCGTCACGTCGTGTGCCGTGACGAACGCTTCCTGGACCTCGGCAGGGATCTCGTCGAAGTGGATGTGGCCCTCGTCCGCGATGCGCCGCATCAGATCTTCGGAATACCAGCCGCCCTTCTTCGCCTGCGCGACGAATTCAGGGTTCACGTCAGGCATCAGGACTCCGGCCTGGTTGCGCATGAACGCGACGGCGAACAGGGGCTCGATGCCGCTGGAACAGCCGGCGATGATCGAGATCGTCCCGGTCGGAGCGACCGTCGTGACGTTGCAGTTGCGCAGTCGGCGCATCGGACGGATTCGCGCCCCGGTCTCGTCCCGGGCGCAGCTGTCTTCCGCCCCCCAGATCGAATTCTCCCACTCCGGAAACACCCCGCGCTCCCGCGCCAGGCGCTCGGACTCGATCTTCGCTTCCTCGTCCACGAACCGCATCAGTTCCCGGCCGAGCTCGATCGAGCGGGCAGAACCGTAGGGCTCTCCGAGCTTCACCAGCACGTCAGCCCAGCCCATCACTCCCAGCCCGACGCGCCGGATGTTCTTCGACAGATCGTTGATCTGCGGCAGCGGGTACTGGTTCGCGTCGATTACGTTGTCCAGGAAGTGCGTGGCCCGGTGCACCGCCGTACGCAGGCTGTCCCAGTCGATCCTGTCATCCTCGACGAACCGGCCGACGTTCACGGAACCGAGGTTGCACACGTCGTACGGCAGCAGCGGCTGCTCTCCACACGGGTTCGTGGCCTCGTACGAGCCGAGCTGTGGAACCGGGTTGTAACGATTCGCCTCGTCGATGAAGTAGACGCCGGGCTCGCCGTTTCTCCACGCCCCATACACGACCTTCTCGAACACCTCCCGTGCGTCCAGCTCGCCGATCGGCTCGCCGCCCCGCGGGTTGCGAAGCGCGTATTTCTCGCCTCGCTCCACGGCGTTCATGAAGTCGTCGGTGACCGCGACGGAGATGTTGAAATTCGTGATCCGGTGTCCTGCTTCCTTGCAGTCGATGAACTCCAGCACGTCCGGGTGGTCGACCCGGAGAATGCCCATGTTCGCGCCACGTCGAGTTCCGCCCTGCTTCACCGCTTCGGTGGAGGCATCATAGACCTCCATGAACGAGACCGGTCCGCTGGCCACTCCCATGGTGGACTTCACGATATCACCCTTCGGCCGCAGCCGACTGAATCCGAACCCCGTTCCGCCGCCCGACTGATGGATCAGCGCCATGTCACGCAGCGTCTCGTAGATCCCCTCGAGACTGTCCGGTACCGGCAGGACGAAGCAGGCCGACAACTGCCCCAGCGGGCGCCCGGCGTTCATCAGCGTCGGGCTGTTCGGCTCGAACTCCCCACGCGCCATGATCTCGTAGAAGGTGCGAGCGACCTGCTCCACCCGCTCCGCGCCTGCTCCGTATCGTGCGTCCACCTCCGCGATCACCCTGGCGACGCGCCAGAACATCTCGGTGGGCGATTCGTTCGGCTCGAGATCGGGACCCTTCTTCAAGTATCGCTTGGCGAGCACCGTGCGCGCGTTGTCCGACAGCAGGGGCTCAGCA
>JAENXO010000654.1 GCA_016649455.1 Gemmatimonadota bacterium
CGTCCCGTGCCGTGTTCTCCGCTCGTTCGAGGACGGCGAGCGCACTGTCTTCGAGTCCGGCACGGTCGATCACGCTCGCCACCTGCGCCTCGATCAGGCTTCGGACGGGATCGGTTCTGTCGATCGCGTAGAGGTCGAGGATCGTGTCGCCCAGCGCCCACGCCGCCTCGATATCCGTTCCGTTCGACGCCAGAATTATCAGCCCGAGGGCGGGGAATTCCACGTTGTCGGGCCAGCGGCGGCGTCCCTCCTGTGCCCGTTCTGAGGCCGTCACGTAGTCTCCGACGTCCGTGGACAGTTCAGCGATGGCCGAGACGAGTACGTCGGCATCCACGAGCCAGCGGTCGGCTTCGTACGCACTGCTCAGCAGCGCCAGGGCACGCTCGGAATCTCCCTGGTGGAATCGTGCGTGATTCGCCAGCTCGCGCAGGGCTTCGATCTGCTCGGCGTCAATGGCAATCGCACGCTCCAACCACAGTTCAGCCTCCGTATCCAGCCGGTCCCTCGCGCCCGGGTCCCGTTCCAGATTCGCGAGGGCGTGGAGAGCGGTCCCCCTCAGAGCCATCGCCTCGGCGCTGAGGCTGTCCCGGTTCAGCGCCTCGCCCGACGCTTCGACAGCTGCCGCCAGCAGGGCCTCGTCTTCCGGATCGAACACGCGTGCTTCGTCTCCCTTTGCGAGAGCGCGTTCCAGGTGGTTCCAACCCACCTGCAGGTGCGGCTCGGCCCAGTCTGGATCACGGGTTGCCGCGACCGTGAGCAGGCTATCGGACCGGTCCAGGAGGCGGATCGCTCGATCCCGATTCTCGCCTCCCTCGGACGCCGCATCAATGGCGCGACGCCGTTCCGTCTCCGCCTCGCGCACGAGCAGCCACGCTTCCTCGTCCTCCGTCTGAGCCCGAAGTTCCCGGATGCGGAATTCGCGTCCGAGTTGCTGCCGGAGTGAAATGGCGACCTCGTTGGTGACGGAGTCCACGAGCTGTAACACTTGGCCCTTCGCGGCCTCGTGACGACTCTCGTCCAGCACCACGCCGCTCGCGGCTTCGACCAGGCTCAGGTTGAACCGCAGAGAATCGGTGGAGCCCAGCAGTGAGCTCTCGACGAGATAATCGACTCCCAGTGCCCGGCCGATACTGTCGGGCGGGGTGTTCGCCTGTAAGTACGGGAGGACGGCGCGCAGCGACCGGGTCTCCAGGCCTTCGATGGCTCCGAGCCGGTGAATCAACTCGTCCGTCAACGCCTCCCCGTATCCCGGCAGGTCGTCGTCAGCCGTCGGCGTCCGCGGGAGGAGGACGGCGACGCTGACGGATGTCGGAGCGCCCGGGCCCGTCGCAGCGGTCTCTGATGTCGAAGGTCGTCCCGGGCCTAAGTTCCAGGCCAACGTCGCGATAGCGCCCACTACCAGCATTGCCACGATCGGGACGGCAACCGGGTGGGGTCGGAATATTCCCCTGGCCTGGTGTCCGAGGCGGCGCCCGACCGAAGCGAGGCTCTGGCCGAGTCCCTCCTCCGGGGCCAAG
>JAENXO010000614.1 GCA_016649455.1 Gemmatimonadota bacterium
ATCCCGCCGGCAATCGTAGTCGTGAGCATCGTGCGCAAGGTTCCTCCCGCCCTGGCGATCGCGATCTCCTCGCTGGTGGCGATCGTGCTCGGGATCTGGCTCCAGGGATTCGGGACCGATGAGGCGATCCGCGCCGCGGTGGGCGGCTTCGAGCTCGAAATGATCGGGTCGACCGGCGCGGACCCTGGCACTACAGGCGCCGACTTCGGCAGGCTGGTGGAGCGGGGCGGCCTGTACGGGATGGCCAATACCCTGATCGTGGTGATCGCCGCGTTCCTGCTCGCCGGCGCGATGAGCGCATCCGGCTCGCTGGAGTTGCTGATCGAGAAGATGCTGGCGGCCGTCAGTTCCGTGTTCGGGCTGATCGCCGCGACGATGGCGGCGGGGGCGACGACGATTGCCCTCACCAGCCACGGTGGCGTCACGGCGCTGGTAATCGGGGGGCTGTTCCAGGGAGCGTACGAGGAGCGGGAGCTGGCGCCGGTGAACCTGTCCCGGTCGCTGGAGGACTCGGTGACGATCACCGAGCCGCTGATGCCGTGGACGGTGTCGGCCGTGTTCATGGCGGGCACGCTGGGAGTATCCACGGTGGAGTACGCGCCATGGGCGCTATTCTGCTACGGAGGCCCGTTCTTCTCGCTGCTGATCGCGGCGCTCTACGCGCGGACGGGGTTCGGGATCCGGCGGCTGGAACAAGGCACAGGTGCCTGACACCCCGCCCGGTCAGTCCCCGAGCGGCTCTCCCGACTCGTCCTGCTCCGCTTCCTCCTCGACGATCTCCTCCTGCACATACTTGATGCCCGGGTCGAACACCGAGGCCATCTCGCGCACGTGGTACGTCGCGCCGCCCCGGGGTCCCCTGGTGCGCCGGTAGAAGATCCAGCCCTTCTGTTCGAGCCGGAGGAGCAGACGGTCGAGCAGCAACAGCGCGACGAGGCCGGCGACGACCCACGGAACCCAGCCGGGCATCAGTCGCTCACCGCCCCTTCTTGCTCGCCTGCCGGGGCGAGTGCACCGCCTTCACCCGCTCGACGAACTCGTCGGCCGGCAGATAGGCGATCGCCTCGCCGATCACCGGCAGCGGCAGGTCCTCCAGCTTCCGGAACCGCACGCACGACTTGCCGACGTCAATACGCTTGCCCGTCGCACGGTAGTCACGCTCGAACTTCTCCCGCGCCTTCTCGTCCATGTAGATGCCGCTCAGGTAGACGGCCATGTGATTCTTCTGCGAGGCGAGCGCGGCGTAGGCTAGAGGCTGGCCGTTGTAGGTATCGGGATAGGTGGACAGCGGAACTTCGTACGCGATCATTCCCCAGTTCATCGACTCCTCGTACCCGTGGGGCAGGTTCTCGAGGATGACCTCTCTCACGGCGGAGATCGCTGCGCGTCGGTCCTCCGGCAGCTGGGCCAGATATGCGTCGACGGTCTTGGCTTCTGAGCGCATCTGCGCCTCCTGCGCCTAATCAGCGATCGGCGTCGAGTGGAATCGACAGGGTTTCCCGACGCGGTGGATAGCAGTACTCCTCGTCACACGACTGGAACTGGACCAGGAGTTCGATCCGGGTGTCGGGCGACGGCGCAGTCGCATCCCCGGCCTGGCTCATGGGCAGACGGGCACGGACTCGGGCGACCACGGTGCCGGTGAACGACAGCAGGTCGAGCGGCTCGCTCGTGTAGCGCACGGTGACCGTGACCGGATCCGGCCA
>JAENXO010000218.1 GCA_016649455.1 Gemmatimonadota bacterium
CGGGCCTGACGGCCGTTTCCGAGTCCAGCCAACCACGCAGGTATTCCCTCGCCCGTTCCACGTCGCCGGCATCGGCAGCCAGTTCCGCGGCAAGGAGACGCTCGTCGGTCTGAGACCGGACCGCGGCCGGAGCGAAGAGGGGAATCACGACGGCGAGCAGCATGGGGATTCCCGGGCGCATCATCAGATGTCCCGCTTGAGCGTCTCGAGTCGCAGCAGCAGGCCCTCGAGCACGGCCAGGTCGCCGTGTCCGGTCTTCGCCTGCCGATCCGCCTCGAGCAGCAGCTCGAGTGCCCGATCAATTTCTTCGGGGGTCCAGCTCCGAGCCTGCCCGGCCCACGCCCTGGCCTTCCACTTCAGGTACGGCTTGCCGACCTGGCCCAGAATTTCGGTTACCCGGCCGGCCCCGCCGTCCGCCGCGATGCCGAGAAACAGGTGCTGCTCAACCAGGCCGTTCAGCAGCCCGACCGCACTCTCGCTCGGTCCAGCGAGCAACCGGGGCAACAGACCGAGCGCCTTCATGTAGTCACGGCTACCGACAACGTCGAACCACGCCCAGCGATTCACCTCCCGGACGTTCGGAACCAGTTCCTGGACCTGCTCCAGGTCCACTTCGCCGTCGGACGCGGCGGCGGCCAGCTTGGCCAGCTCGGCGTCCAGCAGGCCGAGATCCGCTCCGACTGCGGACCCGAGGGCAGCCGCCGCGTCGGCGGCGAGCCGCACACCGTAACGCCGCTCGGCCCGCTCGATCAGCCAGCCGGGCACCTCCGCCTCCCGGGGGGTGGACCACTCGAGGCTGAGAGCTCCCTCTTTCAGGCGACGGTAGAATGCCTTCTTGGAGCGATCGGGAATCGTGGCCGTAATGATCAGGGTGAGGTCGCCCGGGAGGTTCTCCAGGACGTCCTCGACGACCTTGCATCCCTTCGGAGTGAGACGCTCAGCCTCGTACAGGACCACTACCCTGCGCGGAGCCATCATCGGGGCCATCGCCAGGGCTGCCGCCAGAGACTCGGGCGACACGTCCGCCCCCCGGTAGGAATCGAAGTTGAAGTCGCGGGTCGCCGGCTCGAGAGCCGCGTCGGCCAACCGCCGGGCGGCTTCATCGCGAAGCCTGCCCGCATCCCCGTGAAAGAAGAAAGCGCCGCTGAGGGACTCCCCGGCGACGATACGTTCGAACCGCTGCTCGGCGGCGAGACTCACGCCGGGTCTACCGGCCGGTTCAGTGGCCGAGCGACGCCGACGCCTTGAGCCAGGCGTCGGATTCCAGGATCACTGTCGGGTGGACATGCGATCGCGGCTTCCAGATCGCGGCGCCGGCCTCGAGGATTCTGCCCCCGTCGCGAATCGATGCATCGACGAACGGCCCTTGCCGGAACAGGGTCGGCACATCCACCTCGGTCGCCGGGAGCACAAAGGCCGCGACCGGATCCAGCTGCATCTCGAACGGCACGGTCGCCGCAAACGGCAGCCAGAACAGGGCGAGCAGACCAACCGCCGCCACTCCGACGAGCGCTGCGCCGCCCGCGAACCGATGCGCCGGCATTTCGGTCAGTCCCTCATCGACGTTGTACAGACGGTGTTGCAGGCGGGGCATGAAATCGTCCGCGGGATGCTCTGACGGGAGATGGGCAAGCAACTCACTACCCGCTCGCAGCACCCGATCATAGCGGTCGCAGCAGGGGCACATCGCGACGTGTTCACGAAACTCGGCTTCATGGTCGGCGCTCAGGGCGCCGTCACGGTAGTCCGAGTATTCCTGTAAGAACCGATTGCAGTCGCAGCGCATCGTCCGTTCGATCGCGGCATGAGCCGGCTGTTCTGGTAAACTCTCGAACACGTCCCGACTTCGGTGCGTGTTCACGCTCCCATCGTGGCGGTGATACGCGCCTGAGGAATGGGGGTTCCCGGATGAACGAAGGCGGCCCGGAGGCCGCCTTCGACAGTGCTTCGAACCAGCTGTCAGCGATCTGTCAGTCGAGCATCGGTCCGATGATCTGGGCGAACTTGTTGCGAGCCCGGTTCAGGCGGGATTTCACCGTCCCGAGGGTGACCCCTGTGATCTCGGAGATCTCCTCGTACGTCTTCCCTTCCATCTCCCGCAGCACGAACACGACGCGGTGATGCTCGGGAAGCTCGGCGACCGCCTTCTCCACCTGTTCTCGCAGATGCCGCTTCCGGAACAGATCGTCCGGCGAATAGGAGTTATCCTCAAACTGAAGCGGCCTGTGATCCGCTTCCCAGTTCTTCTTGATCGCCTGGAACAGCACCATCGGGTTCCGCGACCGGTTCCTCAACTCATTCTTCGCCAGGTTGCTGGCGATCGTATAGATCCAGGTCGAGAACTTCTTCGTCGGGTCGAACCTGTGAAGGTGCCTGTAGACTCGAACGAACGTTTCCTGGACGAGATCCTCGGCACGGTCTCTGTCGCCGATCGTCCGATAGATGAAATTCAGCAGCCGCAGATGATACCGATCCGCGAGCTCGTGAAACGCGCGCCTCCGGCCGCCGAGATACTCGGCGACGAGAGCGGCATCGTCCAGTGTCTTGAGATCGATACGCGCATCCGCAGCGCCGGACTGCCTGGTGGCCTTTTCCAGCCGGACTCCCGTCATTTCCGCTCCTTATACACCGGGCCTCGGATGGCCCGGCAGCTGCCGATGCGTGATCGTCGATTCCCGACGACCGGCATCGTATCTGATAATCACATGCCCATCCATCCGGGCGCGCGACTCATTACGGAGCTCGATCCTATCCCCTGATTATGAGACACCTGGTCAGGGAGGAGCGTTGCCTGCAGCTCCCGGTTCGAGTATTCGATCAGCCAGCAACAGGGCGATGATCGTCTTCGCATCGTCGATCTCGCCGCTTCGGACCCGCTCTATCGCCTCCTGCAGCGACATTTCGTGCCGCTCGATGAATTCGTGAGCTTCGAGCGCCACTCGTCCCGGCTTCAGTCCCGTCGCCAGGAACAGGTGAATCCGCTCGTCCGAGAATCCCGGCGTGGTCCAGATCGTCGTCAGATGCCGAAGCTCGTCGGCCCGGACTCCGGTCTCCTCCTCGAGCTCCCTCGAGGCGCAGGATTCCGGCGACTCGCCATCATCCAGCTTGCCCGCGGGAAGCTCCCACAGATATCCGCCCGTCGCATGTCGGTGCTGCCGGATCAGGATCACCGCCGCATCCGGTCCTCCCGACCACTCTCCCGGTCGGTACAGTGGAAGCGCCGCTGCCGCGCCCCGGTGTCGCACGATCTCGAGCCGGCCCTCGCTGCCATCCGGGTAGCGCACCTGCTCGACATTCAAGTCGAGCACGCGGCCCCGGAACACGGGACGAGTCTCTATCGTTCCCGAATCGTCGCGCACCGGCCGTGTTTCCGCGTTCAATTGTATGACTGAGTTCGTGAGAAAAAAGTAACCGAAATATTCCCGAACATCAAGGCACGGGACGTTCCGTGACGCGGCCGAGGGACGACAGATCCGCGCGCAGCGCGGCTGCATCACCGACCGCCACCAGGACCAGTCCGACTGGATCGAGGTACCGCTCTGCCACGCGTACCACCTCGTCTCGACCGACCTGACCGACACGGGCGGGAAACCGTTCCCACCAGTCGGGCGGAAGGTCGTAGGCCACCCGTTCCGCCTCCTTCGACGCGACCTGGCTGGTCGTCTCGAACTGTCGCGGAAGCGATAGAATCAGGGCGTTGCGGGCGAGTGCCAGTTCATCCTCGGAGGGTGGACGCTCGGTCATGCTGCGGATCTCGAACAGCATTTCCTCGAATGCCCGTGCCGTGACGGGAGTCTCGACCGCGGCACTGGCCACGAACGGCCCCGGGGCTCGCCTCAGGGAGAATCCGGACCGGGCGCCGTACGTCCAGCCCTTGTCCTCGCGCAGATTCAGGTTGATCCGTGAGCTGAACAGACCACCGAGGATCGCGTTCATCACGAGCACGGGAATCTCGTCGTCGTCTCCACGCGCCAGGCCGACGGCGCCGATCCGGATCTCGGACTGCTGGCTGCCGGGACGGTCGACGAGAGTCACGTTCCCCGCCGAGCTTACGGGGCTCGGCAGACTCACGGCGGCGCTCCTGCCTCCACCGGTGGCCCATGCCCCGAAGCACCGCTCGACCACGGCCACGAAAGCCTCGGGATCCACGTCGCCCGCCGCGACCAGGAAGGACGAGCCCGCCTCGTAACTGTGTTCCCAGAACTTCCGGAGTTTACGGCTGTCCAGACCCTCGAGCGTCTCCACCCGGCCGCGAACGGGTCTGCCGTAGGGATAATCGCCGAAAATCGCCTCCGAAAGAGCTTCCGAAGCCAGCTCGCCCGGCTCGTCACCGGTTCTGCGGACTTCGTCCAGCTGCTCCGCTCGGACCCTGGCGACTTCCTCGGGCAGAAACGAAGGCGCGAGGACGACCGACGCCAGGTAGTCGAGCGCCTCTTCACACGTATCCGACAGAGTGTGCAGCGAGAACCGGGCGGAGTCGTGCCCGACTCCGCTACCGATGGAAGCCCCCAGGTGATCCAGCCATTCGGCCATCTGCATCGCCGTGCGACCGGCCGCGCCTGACGGCAGCACCTTGGCGGTAAGGGCCGCGACGCCGGCGTCAGCCGCGGGTTCTACCGCCGCACCGCCGTCAACCATGAGCCGAATCGCGACCTCCGGCAGCTTCGGGACGGCGGCGACCCGGACCCGGAATCCCCCGGACAGGATCGTCTCGTGGAATTCCGGCGTCGCCGGCGGTGGAGTCGGCTGAGACGGAGGTGGACGCGTACGATCCACGGGGCTCACGTCAACTCTCCGAGCCTGGGCGCGCAGCCGCTTCGTCGGACTTGCTACGCGATCCATCAGGAACGATGTGCACGACCGAACGGCGTGCCGGGTCGAGCAGCGTGCGGGCGGAGAGCGCCACTTCGTCGGGCGGCATCTGCTCGTATCGTTCGAACACCTGATTGATGTAGTCGGGATCTCCCCGCAGCACCGCTGCGTGAGCGAGCAGGTCAGCCCTACGCGTCACGGCGTCGAGCTGGCGGACCAGCTGTCGCCGGGCCCGGTTGCGAGCGCCCTCGAGCTCGAAATCGGTCGGCCCGGACGATCGCAACTGTTCGAGCACCTCCGTGACCGCGGCCTCGAGTTCCGGAGCCGCGACTCCAGGTCGTCCGGTGGCGACGACCCACAGCATGCCGACGCTCTCAGACGGCCAGACGAACGCGCTCACATCAGCGGCGACGCGCTGTTCGTACACCAGGGCCCGGTACAGGCGGGAACTCCGTCCCTCAGCCAGCA
>JAENXO010000424.1 GCA_016649455.1 Gemmatimonadota bacterium
GAGAGTCTCGGACCTCGGTGTCGAGTCGGCTGACCTGGGAGAGCTTCTTGCCCGCTCGGATTACGTGACTCTCCACCTCCCGCTGACCGACGATTCACGGATGCTGATCGATGCGCCGCGGATCGCGAGCATGAAGAAGGGCGCCGTTCTGATCAACGCCGCTCGCGGAGGCCTGGTCGACGAGGCCGCGCTTGCCGACGCACTGCACGCCGGGCAGCTGAGAGCGGCCGGGCTCGACGTCTACGAGACCGAGCCTCTACCTCGGGACCATCCTCTGCGCTCGGCGCCGAACCTCGTCATGACCCCGCACATTGGGGCTGCCACCCCGGATGCGCAGCGGGAGATCGGGGTCGAGATTGCCCGCGCGATGAGGGAAGCACTGCTCGAGGGAGACTTCAGCAACGCGGTAAACGTTCCCTCATCAGGCTCAAGAGATCTCGGCCGACTGCGTCCCGTGATCGATCTGGGCTCCCGCCTGGGAACCGTGGCGGCCGCTCTCACCGACAGGGGCCCGGATCGGGTGAGCGTCAGGTTCGCGGGGGAGATGGAGAGAGGGCTGCGGCTCGTGGCATCGTCCGTCATGGAAGGACTGCTGCGAAACTCCCTGGCCGGGCCGTTGAACCTGGTGAACTCGCTGTTGCTGGCTCAGGAGCGGGGAATTGAAGTCGTGCGGTCGCGTATCAAGCCGCTGGCAGGTCACCTCGCATGGATAGAGGTCAGCCTGCAGTACGGGACGGAAGAGAAGACGATCGCCGGCGCGCTGCGAGCAGACGGAACCGGAACGCTGGTGAGGGTAGGTCCGTATCCGGTCAATGTGAACCCGCGAGGATCCCTTCTGTTCGTATGGAACCGCGACGTTCCGGGTGTGATCGGGCGGGTCGGGACCCTGCTCGGCAATTCCGGTGTGAACATCGGAGAATTCCATCAGGCGAGGGATGCCGAGAGCGGCGAGTCGCTCTCCGTGATCGGACTCGACGCTGACCTGCCAGCGAATGGTCTCCGGGAGCTGAGTCAGCTGGCGGACGTCCTGGATGTGCGCCAGGTGAGATTGAAGTCCTGAGTCGGCCCGGCCCGGCCAGCGCCTGCGGAAGCTGCCTCAGTATCGAGCCATCCCGGTGTCGATCCGCGCGGCCCAGTCGTTGATTCCCCCCCTCAGATTCACAGTGCGCACGAAATCGTGGGCTTGCAGGTACTTCACGGCCATCGCGCTCCTGCTGCCACTGCGGCAGTAGACCACCGTCTCCGCCGACGGGTCCAGCTCGTCCAACCGTTCGAACAGCTGTCCCAGCGGCACCAGCTTCGCGCCTGCGAAGCCGAGGTTACTGATCTCCCATTCGTGAGCCTCGCGGACGTCCACGAGCTGCAGATTCGCGCCTCGATCGAGCAGGCCTCGAAGCTGCTCGACGCCGATTTCCGGAACGCCGCCGGGGTCCAGGATCGCGGCCTCGAGCAGGCCGGTTACACCAGCCTCCGGGTCGCTCCCGTCCGCCCCCGGACCGGACTCAGTCGCGACGGTTGCCGATCCGCGGCCACAGAATTCCTCGTAGTCGATGAGTGCCGTGATCACGGGATTCTCACCACACAGCGGGCACTCCGGATCGCGGCGCACCTCCAGCTCCCGAAATTCCATGGACCCCGCATCGACAAGGAGCAGTCGTCCCGCGAGGGACCGGCCAGTGCCGAGCAGCAGTTTGAGCGTCTCTGCGGCCTGGATCGTTCCGACGATGCCCGGGAGGACGCCGAGTACGCCCGCTTCCTCGCATCCGGGAACGAGCTCGGCGGGCGGTGGATCCCGGAACAGGCACCTGTAGCACGGCCCGGCCGGCGACCCGAATACCGAGGCCTGACCCTCGTACCTGAATATCGCGCCGTACACGCAGGGAATCCCGAGCAGCACGCAGGCGTCGTTCACCAGATACCGGGTCGGGAAGTTGTCGGAGCCGTCTACGACCACATCCCAGCCGGCGAAGATCTCGAGCGCGTTCCCAGCGTCGAGTCGGAGATCGTACGGTACGACTTCGACGTTCGGATTGAGCCGGGTGAGCGTCGCCTCCGCTGAA
Organism: Gemmatimonadota bacterium; assembly: GCA_016649455.1. Taxonomy (GTDB): domain Bacteria; phylum Gemmatimonadota; class Gemmatimonadetes; order Palauibacterales; family Palauibacteraceae; genus Carthagonibacter. Next base: position 2,061 of record JAENXO010000424.1, read on the forward strand.
TCCACCTTGCGTTTTCCGACGGCTGGGGTGTCGTGCAGGATCTGCCGATGGAGGTTCGACAGGTCGACGGTGTCGCTGTCGATGATGCCCAGTCTGCCGACTCCAGCCGCGGCGAGGTACACTGCTGCCGGGGATCCGAGGCCTCCGGCCCCTACGAGAAGCACGCTCGACGACCTGAGCAGAGCCTGCCCTTCCTCACCGAATCCCGGCAGGATGACCTGCCGGTGATAGCGGAAACGCTCCTCGGCGCTCGGATCAGCACCCGAGCCGGGTCTCCCCCCGGCGATCGACGGGACGATGGTGAGCACCGAGCCCGGTCCGATTCGCTTTGCCTCCGGGTCGATCAACCTGATGTCCCGCCCGTCGAGAAACAGGTTCACGTATGGGCGCTGGGATCCGTCGTCCGCCAGCAGCCGGCTCGCGAGCAACGGCTCCAGCTTCGCCAGATTGGCGAGCGCCTCCGCCAGGGTGTTCGCTTCGAGTCGCAACTCGGCTGCTCCGCTGGCATGGGTTGTCAGCGGTGCGGGTATTCGAACGATCAGTTCCGGCACGTACCCTCCTGCGAAAGACTGTCAGCATTCGCTGGCGTTGCGGAGTTCACAATCCAGGCGGACCGGGAGCCCGCCCGCCCCGAGCGGACCGAGACGGCTACGTACAGCAGTCCCGGTACTCCATTCCGCAGATCCCGCTCCGACGGTCGGGGCGACCGGTCCGGATGTGAGTGATAGAAGCCTACCAGCAGTTCCTGCCGGCAGCCTTCATCGGACGGCAGCACACGCAGGTCAGCCGCGCC
>JAENXO010000395.1 GCA_016649455.1 Gemmatimonadota bacterium
CCGCTCGTCGTGACCATCGGCCTCAACCTGGTGAACCTCGTCCTCGACCCGCTGTTCATCTTCGGCTTCGGCTGGGGGCTCGAGGGAGCCGCGATCGCCACCCTGATCGCACAGTGGGTCGGCGCCCTGTGGTTCGTCGACCTCCTGCTGCGCCGGCGGAGGGAAGCTCTCGGTGTACGTCTGCGCTTCCCGGCGATGACGGACCTGCTGCCGTTTCTCAGGGTGGGTGGAGAGCTGATCGTCCGCACCTTCGCGCTGATCGGTACGCTGACCCTGGCGACCGCGATCGCCACGCGCGTCGGGATGATCGCGGTGGCGGCCCACCAGGTCGGCTCTCAGCTGTGGCTCTTGCTGGCGCTGGTCGTCGACTCGCTGGCTGTGGCCGCCCAGGCGATGGTCGCGAAGTACCGCGGGAGTGGTTATCCGCTGGTCTCGCGGGCAGCCTCCAACCGGCTGCTCGCCTGGGGGCTCGGTACCGGGATCGGCCTGTCCCTGCTGTTCTGGATGCTGGAACCGGTGCTGCCGCGCCTGTTCACCGACCAGCCCGAGGTGCTGGCGACGGTCCGGGAGATCTATCCCTTCATCGTCGTCATGCAGCCGCTGAACGCGCTGGTGTTCGTGTGGGACGGGATCTTCCTGGGACTGGAGGAATTCCGGTTCGTGGCTGTGCAAATGGTGCTGTCCGGGCTGGCTGCGAGTATCGTACTGATGCTGGTGATCCCGTTCGACTGGGGGCTGCAGGGCGTGTGGTGGGGGATCGTGTCGCTGATGGCTGTCAGGGCTGTAACGCTCGCAATACGGTACTGGAGACCGACGAACGGGTAGGCATTTCACCAACCGGGAGACACGAGATGGCCGAGCATGAAGGGGCGGGGACTCCCCGCCAGATCACGATCAACGCGAACGACGAGTTGGCACGCGGCCGATACAGCAACAATATGCTCGTGGCGCACACGCGCGAGGAGTTCATCATCGACTGGCTAATGACGGCCCCTAACGGTTCGTCCCTCGTATCACGTATTGTGGTAAGTCCGGGTCACTGCAAGCGCGTGATGGCGGCGCTGGCAGACAACCTGCAAAAGTACGAACGACAGTTTGGCGATATCGCCCCGGCTGGCGCGATCGATCCGGGACAGCAGAATTTTCACTGAAGGTTAGATTGGCGACTCACACTGAACAGGAGGTAGCGTGGCACGACGATCGAACTATACCTACGAGAAGCGGCAGAAGGAGATCAACAAGCAGAAGAAGCGAGACGCGAAGGCCGACAAGAAGCGGCTGCGCAAGGTGGCGGCCGATGCCGGCCTGGAGGGATACGAAGGTTACGACGTCGCTCAGCTGGAGGCAGCCATCGAGCGGGCGACGGGATCTGACGACGGACCGGATGAAGACTTCGAGGACCCGGAATCGGACGACATCCGTGAGTCGTCCTGACCGGGACACCCACCCGGAGGATCTAGCGGCGATTGGCCGCGACCTGAAGCGATACGTCTGGATTCTTGGCGGGCTCGTACTCCTCCTGTGGGCGGTCGAGCTCGTGGATCTGCTACTGTTCGGCGGATCCCTCGACCATCTTGGAATCCGACCTCGAACGGCCCGCGGACTCATCGGAGTCCCGCTCCATCCCCTGCTCCACCTCGGTCTCGGTCATGTCGCGCTCAATTCCATTGGCCTGCTGCTGTTTGGTGGTCTGGTGATTCTGCGTGACGAGAGAGACTTCTGGACCACCCTGCTGCTGGGAACGCTGATCGGGGGACTCGGCGTGTGGCTGTTCGGCCGGCCGTCGATCCACGTCGGAGCGAGCGGCGTCGTATTCGCGCTGTTCGGCTACCTGCTGCTCACCGGTTGGTTCGACCGGAGCTTCGGAGCCATCCTGCTTTCGGCCGTCGTGTTCCTGCTGTGGGGCTCGGCGCTGTTCGGGCTGTCCCCGATGCAGGTCGGGATTTCGTGGGAGGCACACCTGTTCGGATTCCTTGCCGGCGGTTTTGCCGCCTGGTTGAGGGCTCGGCGTGGAAGGGCCAGATCACCCGTGAAGCCGGCCACGTAGTCGACCACGCACAATTCTTTCCAGGGAGGTCCTGATGTCCTTGACTCGGAAGATGGCCGCGGAAATGCTGGGCACGTTCTGGCTCGTGTTCGCCGGCTGCGGCAGTGCGGTGCTGGCGGCCGGAGTCCCGGGGGTCGGAATCGGGTGGCTCGGCGTGTCGTTCGCGTTCGGACTGTCGTTGATGACGATGGCGTTCGCGATCGGTCACATCTCGGGTTGCCACGTGAACCCGGCGGTCAGCGTGGGCCTGTGGATGGGCGGGCGGTTCCCCGCCTCGGAGATCATCCCGTACTGGATCGCGCAGCTGGTGGGCGCGGTCGTGGCCGCGGGAGTCCTCGCCGTGATCGCCAGCGGGACGGCTGGATTCGACCTGGTGGCCTCAGGGTTCGCGGCGAACGGCTACGCGGAGCATTCGCCCGGCGGATACTCGATGATCGCGGCACTCGTCGCGGAAGTCGTGCTGACCTTCGTATTCCTGATGATCATCCTGGGTGCGACGGACGGGCGGGCCCCGGCCGGCCTCGCTCCGATCGCGATCGGACTCGGGCTTACCGTGATTCACCTGGTCGGCATCCCGGTCACCAACCTGTCGGTGAACCCGGCGCGCAGCACCGGCCCCGCCCTGTTCGTCGGGGGATGGGCGCTGTCACAGCTGTGGCTGTTCTGGGTCGCACCGATAGTCGGTGGAGCCCTGGCGGGATTCGCCTACAAGTGGCTGGGCGGAGAGCCAGAGCCAGTGGCCGAGGTCTGATCGGCGTCGAGTTTCGAACTACCGAAGGGCTCCGGCGGATACCGGAGCCCTTCCCGCATCAGGGCACCAGTTCCGGCTTCAGGAAACGATCGAACCAGGCCGGCGAGCGCTCCAGGAGGTCGAAGTAGGCCGGGCTCTCCAGCATGTGCCCGACTTCCGGATAGCGAACCAGCTGCGCCTCGACCCCGAGCTTCCTGAGCGCGACGTACATCTCTTCCGCCTGTTCGATAGGCACGTCGTGGTCGGCGTCACCATGCACGAACAGGGTCGGGGTGGTGACGTTCGCCACGTGTTTCAGAG
>JAENXO010000153.1 GCA_016649455.1 Gemmatimonadota bacterium
CCCTCGGTGAGGATCAGCAGGTCCTTCTCCTGGGCGGCCAGCACGTCGTCGTTCGTGGCCAGGAAGCCGCCGATGTTCGCCATCCCGTCCTTCTTGGCGGACATCGTCGCGCCGTCGGCGAACGAGAACATCTCCCGCGCGATATCGATCAGTGGTGTCTCCCCGTACCCTTGCTCGCGCTGCTGGATGAAGAAGGCATTCTCTGCGAACCGGCAGGCGTCGATGTACAGCGGCACCTCGTACTTCCGGCAGATTTCCGCGACCGCCCGGAGGTTGGCCATCGACACGGGCTGACCGCCGCCCGAGTTGTTCGTGACGGTGATCATGCACAGGGGAATCCGCCCCGGCGGGTCGGCCAACAGCCGCTCCAGCGCCTCGACGTCCATGTCGCCCTTGAACGGAGCCCGGCTCGAGAGGTCATTCCCGGCGGCGCCCGGCAGGTCCAGCGCTGTTGCTCCGGTGAACTCGATGTTGGCGCGAGTCGTGTCGAAGTGAGTGTTGTTCGGGATCACGTCGCCGGGTCTGCACACGGTGGTGAACAGAATCTTCTCCGCCGCGCGGCCCTGGTGCGTTGGGATCACGTGCTTGAGGCCGGTGATGTCCTGTACGGCGTCGCGGAACCGGTAGAAGCTGTCACTGCCCGCATACGATTCGTCGCCGCGCATCACGCCGGCCCACTGATTCGCGCTCATCGCGCCCGTACCACTGTCCGTGAGCAGGTCGATGAGCACGTCTCGCGCATCCAGCAGAAACACGTTGTAGTCGGCTTCGACGATCTTCTGCTCGCGCTCCTCCGGCGTGGTCATCCGGATCGGTTCGACGCTCTTGATGCGGAACGGCTCGATGACGGTGTGGATCGGACGGGGTCTACGCATTGCCTTCCAACTCCAGCGTGTCGGCGATGCCTCGCATCGCCTCGATCACGAAATCGATGTGCTCGGTCAGGTCCTGGCCGATCACCTCGGTGTATTCGCGGATCTCGTCCCGGTTCACGGCGGCGGCGAAGGACCGGTCCTTCAGCTTCTTCTTCACGGATTTCGACTTCAGGTCGGAGATTCCGCTTGGCCGCACCAGGGAGCAGGCGATCACGAAGCCGGTGAGCTCATCGACGGCCCGGAGCGTGCGCGCCATGAGGGTCTCCGGCGCGATGCCGGTGTGCTCCGCGTGCGCCATCACCGCGTGCAGGATCTCATCCGGCCAGCCACGCTCCCGCAGGATCGCGACGCCGCTCGACGGGTGCTCTTCGGTCGGGCTCAGCGCGTCGTTCGGGAACCGCTCGTAGTCGAAGTCGTGGACAAGGCCGGTGACGCCCCACAGTTCCTCGTCCTCGCCGAACTTGCGGGCGTAAGCCCGCATCGCGGCCTCGACCGCGTACATGTGTTTGCGAAGGTTCTCGTTCTCCGTGTACTCGTGCACCAGCGCGAGGGCGTCCTCGCGGGTCGGCAGATCAGCCATCGTTCTTCTTCTCCTCGAGCAGGGCGGCGCGGGTCACAGTCCCTCGACCGTAGCGTTCCGAGAGCCGGTCCACCACCTCCGCCACCCGGTGGTCGAGGTCGGGGCCGCCGGTCTCGAACAGTCCTAGCTGTGGCGGGGCGCTTTCGAAGCCCGAAACGGTGACTCCGATCAGCCGGATTTTCTGTTTTGGCCGGTCCGCGTCGTGGAACAGCGCGCGCGCGGCCGGCCACAGAGTTTCTACCGTATCGACCGGAGCGTCCAGAGTGCATCGCCGGGTCAGGGTCTCGAACCCCTCGAACCTCAGTTTCACCGTCACGGTCGTGCCGGCGAGCTTCTTCCGACGCAGGGATGCTGCTACTCCTTCGCACAGCCCGAGTAGTTTCCGCTCGACGACCCGCCGGTCCGATACGTCCTCGCCGAAGGTCCGCTCCTTGCCCAGCGACTTCCGTTCATGACCCGGGCTCACCCGCCGCTCGTCCAGGCCATGGCTGAGCCGGTGGAAGTGCATGCCGCCCGCTTCCCCGAACCGGCGCACCAGGACCGCGGCGTCGAGCGCTGCCACGTCTCCGATCGTCCTGCACCCAAGGCCGCGTAGCGCCTGCTGTCCTTTCGGCCCCGCTCCCCACAGCCGCTTGATGTCGAGGGGAGCCAGGAACTCGGCCTCCGAGCCCGGTTCGACCACCACCAGGCCGTCGGGCTTGTCCAGGTCGCTCGCCACCTTGGCCACGTACTTCGAGCTCGCGACGCCCACCGAGGCCGTCAGCGATTGCTTCGCCCGAATCTCGTCCTTGATCGCCCGCGCGATGGTCGGTCCGTCTCCGAACAGGCGCCGGCTGGCGGTGACGTCGAGAAACGCCTCGTCCACGCTCAGGCCTTCCACGAGTTCGGTGTAGTGTTCGAAGATCTCGAAGATCGCCCGTGAAGCATCGCCGTACAGCTTCCCACGTGGCGGGAGGAATACGGCCTGCGGACAGCGGCGCCAGGCCTCGCCGATCGGCATCGCCGACCCGACCCCGAACTTCCGGGCTTCGTAGTTGGCGGTAGAGACGACCCCGCGTCCCTTGCCACCCCTGGGGTCGGCCCCGATCACGACCGGCTTGCCACGCAACGTCGGATCTTCACGCTCCTCCACGGCCGCGAAGAACGCGTCCATGTCCACGTGGAGGATGGTGCGGGCGTTCACCTTGCCTGGGTCAACTGACGTCCAGGAACCAGTCCAGCGCGTTCTGCGAAATCGTGAACGGTAGCTGGTGTCCTCCGTCGAATTCCTCGAAGGTCACATCGTACCCGTCGTTCAGCAGCAGGCCTTCGACGAACCGCCCCGAGGTGATCGGGAGGATCGGGTCGTTAGTTCCGTGCGACTGGAAGACTGGAGGCTTGCCGACGATCGGCGCAGCCGGCGTGAAGAACCCTGCCGAGTGCGCAATCAGGTGGCTGAACAGGTCTCCGTTCGACACGCCGAGCGAAAGCGCATACGAAGCACCGTCCGAGAAGCCGGCGAGCGCGATGCGGGACGGATCGATCCGACAGCGCTCGAATGTGTGCTCCAGCGCTCGGTCGATGAACGTTACGTCTGGACCGAAGAACCCGACCTCGGCGATGTCCCAGCTCAGCGTGCGGGAGTCCGGTGCCAGTAGCACGAATCCTCGTTCTTCTGCGTACTGGACGTAGCCCGCCCAGTCGCTGGAGGACACACCGGCTCCGTGCAGGGCCACGAACAGCGGCGCCGGGATCGCGGACGAGTAGCCCGGGGGAACGTACAGGAAGCCGTCCCGCTGAGGGTCGAGCCCGAGGTCGCTGCGACCGGGGGGCGGAGCGAGAGTGGGCATGCCCGGCCGCGCCGTGAGCCGCGGGTCCGAGCTCTGGCCGGGTCCTGTCGCGTCGTCGCCACCACAGCCGAGCAGTATGGGTGCAGTGAGCGCGCCAAGTCCGGCTCCCACGAACCGACGCCGGCTCCAGTCGGATGCCGGGGTCCATTCCGCAGGCTGTCCTATTCCTTCGCTGGGCCCTTCGATTCCGTGTCTTCCCATATCCCCGCCCCCTCCTCGCCGGTTTCGTTGTCCTCCCACGTCTACGCTTCTACGCCGGGGTCCGTGACGGGTTCGCTTCCGGTATCCGTACCGCCGGCCCGGTATTCTTCCACGATACGGCGGGCGATCGCCGGAAAATCACTGATCAACCCGTCAACCCCCAGGCCGAGCAGCGCCCGCATTTCGTCGGGGCGATTGACCGTCCACACGTGGACACCGACGCCGGCCTCATGACAGCGCCGCACGAATCTGCGCGTCACGACGCGCACGAGCCCTTTTCGCACCGGGACCATCGCGGCCGCGACATCGGAGTCCAGCCGCGTCGGGACGCCCAGCTTCCCGAGCAGCACGAACGGGGTCAGGTCCCGCTGGGTGGCGCAGCGCCACCGGGCGACGGACGCCGCGGGACGGACGGCCTCGATATCGAATCCACCGACGATCATCCGCTCGCGCACCGGCTTCCCGGGCAGCCAGGCCGCGAGTGCCTGTCCGGCGCGTGGGGTCTTGACCTCGCAGATGATCGGGCGCCCGTCGCACGCCTCGACGGCTTCCTCCAGCGTGGGAATGCCGACTCCAGTGCCGCGCCACGGGAAGCTCCGGCCGAGGTCCGGTGTGAACTTGAATCCGGCATCGAATTGCCGGAGCTCGTCCAGCGTCAGCTCTTCGACCGTCCCGGCTCCGTCTGTCGTCCGCTCTAGCGTGTGGTCGTGGATCACCACGATCCGGCCGTCCCGCGTCGCGTGGATATCGAACTCGATCGCATCCGCGCCCGCGGCAATTCCGTGCTGGATTGCCGCGACGGTGTTCTCCGGGGCGGCACCTGCGCCGCCCCGGTGCCCGATTACGAGAGTGGAGTCAGTGGCTGAGAACATTCCACCAGATTACGGGGCCATCTCATCCTGCGCGACCGGATTCGTGAAGGTACCTTCACCGCCGACCTGATTCCCGTATCCGAACCACGGAAGGCACCGTGCGCATTCTCGTATGTCCGACGGCATTCAAGGAGAGTCTGTCCGCTTCGGCCGCGGCCGCGGCACTGACGGCCGGCATCCTCGAGGCGCGCCCAGGGGCTGAGATTCGCGTGCTCCCCCTGTCCGATGGTGGGCCAGGTCTGCTCGAAGCCATCGAGGCCGCCGGGGACGGACGGGAGGAGCGGGTCCCCACGACCGGCCCGTTCGGCGATCCAATCGCCGCCCGGATCCTGTGGACGCGTCCGGGAGAGGTGATCGTCGAGGCGGCGGAGGCGTGCGGCCTGCACCTCGTGCCGCCCGCGATCCGCGATCCGCTGCGCGCCGACACTAGCGGCGTCGGGATCGTGCTCGCCCGCTGCGGCAACTCGGGCGCACGCCACATCGTCCTGGGTCTTGGCGGCTCCGCCACTGTGGACGGAGGAACGGGCATGGCGAGGGCACTCGGCTGGCAGTTTCTCGACGTGGCTGACCGGCCTCTGCCGCCCGGGGGGGAAGCGCTCGCAGACCTGAACATGATCCTCTCGCCGGAACATGTATCCGCGGATACTTCACCCGCTCTGTTCGCGCCGGACGTCGTCGCACTCGCCGACGTGTACAGTCCGCTGCTCGGCCCCGATGGCGCGGCCCGGCGCTTCGCGGCCCAGAAAGGCGCCGGCCCGGACGAAATCGAGCTACTGGAATACGGACTCACCCGCCTCGCCGACATCGCCGCCCGCGATCTCGGCCGGGACGTGCGCTTCATCCCGGGTGCCGGGGCCGCCGGCGGACTGGGTGCCGGGTGCCTGCTGTTTCTGGGCGCTGAGCTGCTTCCCGGGGCCGACTGGGTGCTCGAGCGCGTCGGGTTCGAGTCCGAGCTGGCATCGGCGGACCTGCTGGTCACCGGCGAGGGAGCGTGGGACGCAACGAGCGGACTCGGGAAGATCACGACCGAAGTGCTGGCGCGAGCTGCGGAGGCCGGTGTGCCATCCATCCTGGTATGCGGGCGGATCGAGGGAGCGGTACCCGACGGCGTGCAGGCGCTGAGCGGCGCCGACGGCGACTGGCTCGACGCGGACTCGATTTCCGCTCTCATCGCGCACCAGCTGGGCGGAGACGATTGAGCTGATCGGACGGGTGTCTGGCAGTCGATTCAGCCGCGGTTTCTTGCCGCTTCCGGGAGCGGATCGGTATCCTTCCCGTCCCCATTCAAACGGGCCCGAACCGAAGTGAGACAACGTTGAGCGAGAATATGGAAGCACCGGCGGCACAGGACTACGCCCCCGACCTGATGGACAAGCTCGTCTCCCTGTGCAAGCGCAAGGGATTCATCTTCCAGTCCTCCGAGATCTATGGCGGAGTCGGCGCGGTCTACGATTACGGCCCGCTGGGTGTGGAGCTGAAGCAAAACGTGAAATCCGCCTGGTGGGCGGAGATGGTTCACGGTCGGAACGACGTCGAGGGCGTCGACGCGGGGATTCTCATGCACCCCGACGTGTGGGTGGCAAGCGGTCACGTCGAGGGGTTCACCGATCCGCTCGTCGAGTGCCGGAACTGTCACCGCCGGTTCCGGGAGGACCTGCTCGAGTCGGATCAGTGCCCGAGCTGCGGGATGAAGGAGCAGTTTACGGAGGCCCGTCAGTTCAACCTGATGTTCAAGACGTTCATGGGAGCGGTCGAGGACTCCACCTCCACTGTCTACCTGCGCCCGGAAACGGCGCAGGGGATCTTCGTCAATTTCCGCAATGTGCTCGACTCCTCCCGGCAGAAGGTCCCGTTCGGGATCGCCCAGGTCGGCAAGGCGTTCCGCAACGAAATCACGCCCGGGAATTTCACTTTTCGGACTCGCGAGTTCGAGCAGATGGAGATGCAGTTCTTCGTCGAGCCGGGCACGGACGAGGAGTGGTTCGAGACCTGGCGCGATCGGAGACTGGCCTGGGTGAAGTCGCTCGGGATCAGGGAGGACCGGCTCCGTCTGCACCCGCACGGCCCCGACGAGCTTGCGCACTACGCTAAGGACGCCGTCGATCTCGAATACCTTCTCCC
>JAENXO010000415.1 GCA_016649455.1 Gemmatimonadota bacterium
ATTCGGAGCGGAAGAGGATTCCCGCTGTGGAATCCGTTCGTGTACGGCGGGCTCCCGTACCTGGCCGTCCTGCCGGGACCGGTATTCTATCCGACGAGTCTCCTGTACCTCGTAATGCCGCTGCACAGGGCGATCGGCTGGACGTTCGTACTCCACACGGCGCTCGGTGGGATATTCGCGTTCGCAGCCGGGCGGTCCCTGCGCCTCGGGCCCTGGGCCAGCGCCGTCGCCGGGCTCGCGTTCATGTTTACGGGGATGGTCGTGTCCACGCTGTACGGCGGGCACGACGGCAGAATGTTCGTCATGGTGCTCCTCCCCCTGGCTTTCGCATGCCTCGAGCGAGGACTGCAGTCCAGTCGACCGGGCTGGTTCGTCGGCATGGGACTGGTCGTAGCCCTCCAGGTGTTCACGCCGCACGTGCAGTTGATGTACTACTCGTCTCTCTGCCTGTCGCTCTACGCCCTGGTCCGGATCGTGGAAATCTGGCGGGGCGGAGAGTCGGGTGGCCGCGGCGCGGCACGGCTGTTCGGCTGGTTCTCGTTCGGGTTCTTGATCGCGGCATTGATCGGGGCAGCGCAACTGATCCCTACGTGGCGCATTCTGGAGATCGCCGTGCGGGGCGGGACCGGGGAATCGGGCTACCCGTTCGCCGCCTCATGGGCGCTTCCTCCGCAGGAAATCACATCGCTGTTCCTGCCCGATCTGATCGGCTCGCTGGGCACGTACTGGGGATCGAACCCGTTCAAACTGCATACCGAGTACCTCGGGGCCGTACCGATAGTCCTGGCGCTCCTCGGCCTCACTGGAATCCGGACTGACTCACGTGTCCGGATCCTCGGTGCGATTGCCTTGCTCTGCCTCCTCTTCGCGCTGGGGGCGGCGACTCCGGTGCACCGGCTGATGTACGCGGTGATCCCGTTCGTGTCCCGGTTCCGGGCGCCGTCCATGATGCTCGGACCGGGAGCCCTGTTCGTGGCATTGCTCGCCGGGATCGGCTGGCAGAGAGTGCTGGACGCCGGCCATGATTCGGAGCAGGCCCTCTCCTGGACGGTCACCGCGGTCCTGGTCGGACCGCTACTGCTGCTCGGCCTCACTGCGCTGGCGGCTCCATCCGGGCTGGCGCGCTGGATTCACACGGCCCTCTACCCGGTTGGCTGGAACCGCTTCCCGGGACCGGAAGCGCTCGCTGCCCTGCGTGGCAACGGTGCGGCGGTGGTGCTGGGCTGTGCCGTCGTTCTGGGCGGAGTCTGGGGAATTTCCCGGCGTGGTTGGGCATCGGCCTCGGTCGGACTCGTCGTGCTCGCGGTTCTGGTCGGAGATCTGTGGCGCATCGATACGCGCTACCTCGAGACCATCACTCCGGCCGAGGCGTTCCCGGAAATCGAGTCCGTGGGCCTGATGCGGAGCGAGTTGAGACCGGGTGAACGGGTGTTCCCGGTTCCTGGACGGATTGGTTTCCGACCGAATGAGCTGATGGGGTACCGGGTACCGTCGGTGACCGGCAGCCAGAACTTCCGACTGGAGTGGTTCGAGCGACTCAGCGGAGGGCTGTCATACAGGAACTTTGCAGCTCCCGGCCTCTGGCCGCTGCTGGACCTGCGGTTCCTCACGACGGACGCGCCGGTCGACACCCACCTGTTGACCCCGGTGGGACAGGGGCCGCGGGGAGTGGTGAGCGAGGTCGCGGCGGACAGGCCGCACGCCTGGTTCCCGGCCGCCGTCGAGGCGACGCAGGATACCGCCGTTGCTCTCTCCCGGGTGCTCGCGATCACCGATCCGACCGCATTGGCGATCGTGGAAGCGGATGCCGCTCCCCAGGCGGGTTCAGGTACGGCCAGCGTGACGAAGTACGAGCCCGACGAGGTAGTGCTCGAGATCGACGTGGAGCGAGCCGGACTGCTGTTCGTGAGTGAGATCTGGCATCCCTCCTGGCTCGCGTTCATCGACGGAGAGCCCGCCGAAGTGCTTCGAACGAACGTCGCGTTCCGAGGGGTCGTCGTGCCCGGCGGACGGCATGAGCTTCGGTTTCAGTATTCGGCCGCGGAATTCCGGCTCGGGTTCGGCCTGTCCGCTCTCGGACTCGTGGCAGCGCTCGCAGTTTTCATCGGAGGCAGGTTCCGCACCCCCCCAGACCCGACTGCGGGGGCATAGAGAATGGTTGCGGCCGGCTCCGCTGGCAGGTCACATCGGCGAAAAGTGTTCGGGTGGGCGTTCGTCCTCGTGTCGCTTGGTTTCATCACGCTCGTGCTCAACAGGCAGGGCGGGGAGCTGCCGCGGCTCAGGTCGGATCTGGAGTCGTTCGGCTGGGCGCTGCGACCCGGATGGTTGACCGCCGCGCTGGCGCTGGGTACCGCCGATCTGTTTCTCATGGGGTGGGTGTGGGTCCTTCTGTTCCGGTCGTTGGGCGGTCGGGTCGGAACGGGGGAGGGGATCCGAGTATGGATGACCACGAACCTCGGCCGTTACATTCCCGGTAAGATCTGGCAGCTCACGGGACTGGCGCTGTACATGCGCGAGCGTCGCGGAGCCGGTGCGGCTGCACTGACGGCTGCGGGACTGTACCAGGCCCTCCTACTCGGCACCGGCGTCGCCGTGGCGGCAGCTACGCTGGGATCACTGTTCCTTGCGGACGGAGCGCTGATCCCGACGATCATTCTGCTCGCAGTGCTGCTCCTGGTGCTGCTGCAGCCATCGATCGCGAGTCGGATCTCGAGCGTGCTTGCCCGCCGGTTCGACGAATCCCCGCCGGAGAGGCCACCCGGCCGCGGGTCGCTGTGGGCGGCTGCAACGGGACTCGTGGCTGCCTGGCTGGTTAACGGGCTCGGGCTGTGGTGCGTGTGGAGGGGAGCGGGGGGGTCGGCTGATCCCGGCCCGCTGACGATGGCCGGTGTCTATTCGGCGGCCTACGTAGCAGGGTACGTGGTATTGTTCGCTCC
>JAENXO010000653.1 GCA_016649455.1 Gemmatimonadota bacterium
CAGGATCGAGTCCGGGGCCGACTGACAGCCTCGAGGAACGCCACCAGCAGGGACCGGTCGAGGCGGCCGTCCTTTCGCACGCCGCTGCACACGTCCACGCCGTACGGCCGGACGACGCGAACTGCCTGGCCCACGTTGTCCTGTGTCAGGCCGCCCGCCAGCAGGATCGGGAGGTGGATCACCTCCGAGATGCGGCGACTGAGCTCCCAGTCGTGCGTCTGGCCCGCCGGATTCTGCCAGCGGAACGGGGGCTCAGAGTCACCGGAATCGAGCACCAGCGCATCGACGTGCCGTGCGATCTCTCGCGCGGCATTGAGTGCTTCGTCGTCCATGACGTGGATGGATTGGGCGATGAAGATCCCGGGGGCCTTCTCCCGCAACCGCTCGTACTCCTCGGGCTGAAGCGGGTCCCACAGCTGTACGGTATTCACGCCGGTCGTGCGGTACAGCGCTTCGAGTCGGTCGACGTCCGTGGTCACGGTGAGCACGAACGTGCCGGTCGTCCGGGGGACCGCCTGGACGATTTCGGCGATCGTTTCGACCGGGATGCGTCCTTCCCCGGACGGGGTCTCGTCCACCATTCCCACCGCCGCGACACCGAATGACACTGCGAGTCGAGCCTCATCCGGAGACGCGATGCAGCAGACTTTCACTTTGACCGGCGGAACGAAGTTCATCCAGCCTCCACTCGGGGTCCTCGAGGACCGGGCCACAGATTGCGAATGGGAGCATGACAAATATTGCAGGTTCTGGGCCGCCTGACGAGGGGAAGCTCTTCAGGTGGCCGGATTGCGGTCAGATCAGTCCGTCCACTGACAGGTAGACGCGCCAGGCATTCGGATCCCTGCCCTGCAACGAGCGCGCGACATCCAGACGGATCAACCCATCCAGCCCCGAGACGCCGATACCCGCGCTGATCGCCGGATCGTCGAAGGTGAATTCCGACCTGGATCCCGCCCAGCCGAGATCGCTGAACAAGACGAACCTGAGTGCCGGATTCCGCGTACCGAGCTCGACCCGGCCCAACCAGAACGCCGTCCCGCGATGCGCGTCGGGAGTGTTGGGAAATGCGCGGAGCGTCTCGACCCCGCCCAGAAAATAGTATCGCTGCGGCGGAGGAGTTCCGATCGAGCTGCCAGCCGAGGCCTCCAGCGCCAGTTCGGCCAGCTTCGCGATCGGCACTCCTACGCTCCCGGACCCGGCGAATCGGGCGTAGTCGCGGTCTCCGACGGCCCCCTCGGCCCACATCGTCGCCGTGTAGATCGGTTTGTCGGGATCGCGCCCTGCCTGCAGCCGAACCCGGCCGGAAACTCCAAACAGGGTCACGTTCTCCGCCGTGACGTTCTCCGGAAATTCGTAGTCGCTCAGCAAATGCGGTAGAGAAACGTCCGTCTCCTTCGGCGCGTTGCGGTGTCCCTCGGCGAATACGCGCAGTTCCGTGCGAACCGGCCCGCCACCACGCCAGCCGATCGACGCCCCGGTCACCCGGTAGTACTGAGCGTCGTCGTAGGCGAGCAACAGCGCCTGCGC
>JAENXO010000245.1 GCA_016649455.1 Gemmatimonadota bacterium
ATTCGGTGCGCCTTCTGCGACGGGTGGCCGACCAGGACCCATCCAGTGACTCGGACCGGGAAGACGCAGCCGTTGCTCGTTGCTGGCTGGGGCAGTGGAATCTGTCACGGGGTGACACGACCGGCGTGTCGGCCACGGTCCGGCATCTCAGGGACGCTGTCCCGGTTCCGACCTTCTTCTCAGGCTGCGCCGCGCTGCTCGAGACATGGCGGCTCAGGGTGGCCGGTCATCCGCATGCTGCGGCGATAAATAGCTACGATTCGCTGGCGCGCCGTGCGCCGGTGGCCAGGCAGGAGGGACCGACGGGGGAATTCTGGCCGATCCTCAACCTGCCGCTCGTGCGGTGGCTCCGCGAAGACGGGGACTACGAACGTGCGCTCGCGGCCGCGCTGCGCGGCCGCCCCGGTGCGCCGATGGCGGCAATGTTCTCATACGGATACGACATCGTATTCCTGCGCGAGCAGGCACCGCTGCACGCGATGGTCGGCGATACCGCGGCCGCCCTGCAGGCCTATGAGTGGTACCTGGCGTTTCGCGAGCAGGCCAACGGCCCGTGGCTGCTGCAGCTGGACTCTGTGCGAGCGGAATACCTGGCGCTCACGGGCGGTCCGCCGGACTCGGCGCGTCCATGAGCGCGACCAGGCCGAGGCCGCCGGAGTCGACACGGGTCTCCGGAGAGCCCCCGATCGAATTCCGAACGCTGGGCACAATCGAGCTGCTCCGGCCGGATGGAGAATCACTGCTCTCGGTCGCGTCGCGAAGCAAGGCCCTGAGTCTGCTCGCTTATCTCGTCCTGTCCGAGGGAGACGGGTCCCGAAGGCGTGACGAGGTGTGCGCCCTCCTGTGGCCCGAGTCCGACGAGGCGCGGGCCCGCAATTCTCTGAATCAGACGCTTCACACGCTCAGGGCGGCGCTTGGAAGAGACGTCGTTACCGGCGGTCGGGAAACGGTCGGTATCGACCCGGCGCGGATTCGCTGCGACGCGGTCGAATTCCGGCAGGCAGTCGCCGCGTCCGACCGGGAGTCGGCGCTGTCGCTGTACGGTGGAGACCTGCTGCCGGGTCTCTACCTCACGGGCGCCGCGGAATTCGAGAACTGGCTCGAGCGCCAGCGTCGGGATCTCCGGCGGCTCGCGTTCGAGACCGCCCGGCGAGTGGCAGACGACAGGGCGGGGGAAGGGGACTCAAGGGGCGCCATTCAGGCTCTGAAGCGGGCGCGCACGATCCGGCCCGACGACGACGAAACGGTGCGCGACCTGATGGCCGCCTGTCAGCGGCAGGGCAACGTCGCGGCCGCGCTCCGGGAATTCGAGACGTACCGGGCCTGGCTCGAAGCGAACTTCGACCTTGAACCGCCCGAGGAGACCCGCGAACTCGTCGAGGAAATGCGGTCTTCCAACGGGAACGGCCACCGGGCTCCATTCATCCGGCCGGCGGAACGGTGGTTGAGGACGGGCGACCTCGCGGAGGTCGCAACGGAAGTGGACGGGAGAGGACGGGCACGACCACTCCTTGCCCTCGGAGCGGTGGCCGTGGCCGTCATCGGCGGGGTGTTCCTGCTATCCGGGGCCCCCGGTTTTCTCACGGATCGCGCAGGCGGGAGGGACGGCGCGATCGATCCGTACCGCGTGGCCGTCCTGCCCCTTCGTCCCGAAAGCACATCCGATCGAGCCGCGGCGGTCGTGCTGGGGGATCGGCTCGATGGCTGGGCCGAGCTTCGCCAGGTGGAGCCAAATCGGATCGACGCCAGGATCGCGGGTGAGGGAATCAAGGCCGTCGGTCCCGAACAGGGTTCGCTGCTCGCCGCCGGGATGGGTGCCGGTCGCTTCGTAACCGTCAGGTCGGAGCAGAGCGGACCATACATGAATGTGCGGGCCGTTCTGTACGAGTCCATCGCTTCGCCTGTCCTGTTGAGTCGGGTGGACACGACTGGAGCTGCCGCGAGTTTTTCGAACGACTGGTATGTCGATGTTCTGCTGCGACTGTTCCGCGACCAGGATCTCGGGACGACGCCGGACCTGCGAACCGCCGAGTGGATCGCCGAGCCGCGCGCGATGTTCCCGTATTTTTCCGCCCTGGCGCGCTTCAGTCACGGTAATGGTGATTCGGCGATGTCATTCCTGCAGCAGGCGGTCGGGCTGGATTCGACTTTCGGCCCCGCGTGGAATCTGCTTGCTGGCCTGGCGATGACCTCCGTGCCGATGGCGACCGATGACTGGGATGCCCGGGACAGTCTGAGGGCCATCCGCGACACGGCCCTGGTCTATGCGGGAATCTACTTCGATGAGCCGGAGTCGAGCGTCATGGGCCTGGCCCGGGCGAAGCGGCTCGCCGAGCTGTTTCCGGACAGCGCCGGGCTGCAGGCTGAGGTGGCACGCCTGTACCAGAACGCTGCGCTCGAGCGCAGCGTTCGATCACGACAGCACGCGCCCCTACTGGGAACGCGCATACGAACTGGAACCACTTCTGGACGAGTCTGCGTTCAGACTGCTCGTCCTGCACATGGAACGCGGCAGACTGGATGAAGCTCGAGCGATCGTGCGGCGCGCTGCCGAAGCCGGATACGAAATTCCCTTCTGCTACCTCCTCTGTACGTTTCTGGACATTGTCGGGGCCAGCTCCAACAACGCCCGAGATTCGATTCTGTACGCGGCGGAAGCGCAGCGAATGTACTTTGCGAACTGGGCGGTCCCTCGAACCCTCACGATGCAGGACTCGATCTCCATCCCCCGGCACATCCTCTCGACGATCGAAGGAGCCTGGTATCTGCCTCCCAATCTCGAGCTGACGGCGGGCAGGGGCTCCGCCCTGCCGGGCCTGGTCATGGAGGAGAGCCGGCGGCGGCACGATCGGTTCCGGGCGCTGGCAAACGTACCGGGGCTGCTCGAAGAATCGCCGGAAGTCGTGTCAGCGGCGCGTGACTCGATCGTAGTCCAGGGATACCGCTGGGTCGGCCCCGACCGGTATTACGGCCATTGGACGTGGCAGATGTACAGGCTGTGGCTGCTCGGCATGCTGAGCGTGCGCCTGGAGGAGTTCGATCAGGCTGATATGTGGGTCGACTCGATGACGCAGCTGGCCTCTGACTCGATTCCAGCCGACGCGGACTCGTTCTTCGTTCACCTCGGGAACGACCTGCCGCTCGAGGTAAGGGCCGCGGCAACGGCGGCGCGGGGCGATCCGGAGGGAGCCCTGAGTCTATTAGAAGGAGTCCACGCGGGAGATGAGCTCCCGGAATTCGCGGATCCCGTCGTCGGCGACGACAGGGTGGGACAACCCGATCTGCAGCAGTTCGTGCCGTGGCGGAGGCCGTTCACGCGTCTCACGCGGGCGAATCTGCTGCTGGAGTTGGGGCGTTACGAAGAGGCGGAGGGCTGGTTCGCTACGTTCCCATGGTGGATCGCCCCGTTCGATGAAATCCTGTTTCTGGCGCCGGCATTCGAAGGTCGTGCCCGGGCCCTGGATGCGCTCGGTCGGCATGAGGAGGCGCTGCATTACTATCGTCGCTTCGCCCTGCGCTGGAAGGATGCGGACCCGCACCTGCAACCCCGGCTCGAAGCGGCGCGTCAGCGGATTCGCGAGCTGGAGGCCGAATTAGCTGAGGTGGGTGGCCCCTGACTGGATGTCGTTCGGAGATTCGAAGGCAAAAAGAAAGGGCCGCTCCGAATCCGGAACGGCCCTCTCAGGCTAGACGTCAGCCAGTGAAGTCAGTCGACGCGTGCGACGTTCTCCGCGGCCGGACCCTTTTGGCCCTGCACCATGTCGAACTCGACAACGTCTCCCTCTTTCAGCGTCTTGAAGCCTTCGCCCTGGATGGCGGAATGGTGGACGAAACAGTCCTTACCACCTTCCTCCAGCGTGATGAAGCCGAAGCCCTTTTCATCGCTGAACCACTTCACTGTCCCTTTGGTACGCATCAATCCTGCTCCTTAAGTAGGTCGCGGTCGGAGTCCGGGTGATCCGTAGCTGCCGACTGCCTGACACTTGTGCGGTGTATTTCGCCCCCGCACAGGGCCACGGGCTTACAGCTACAAAAAAAGGAGACCGTCAACGACAGGCCTCCCAAAACCACGTTTCGTGACTGTAGCCCGTACTCCTCGGCACCTTGCCGAGCGGCCACGAATATGGCGGGATGTGCGCTGATAGTCAAGCATTGACCCGGATTCCCGAATCTGCGCTCAGCTCTTCGCCTGAAGCAGATCCCGAATCTCCGAGAGCAGCTTCGCCTCGTCAGACGGCTCGGGCATAACTTCGGGCGCCGCCTCTTCCTCGCGCTGCATCTTGTTGAATCCCTTAATCACCACGAACAGGGCAAACGCAACGATCAGGAAGGTGATCAGACTGTTGACGAAGATGCCCCAGTTAATCGTAACGGCTCCGGCCTCTTTGGCTGCCAGAAGAGTAGCATACGGACCTGCCGGGTCGCCTTGCTGGAGAGTTGCATAGAACTCGGTGAAGTCGACGCCGCCCAGTGCCATGCCGATCGGCGGCATGATAATGTCGTTGACCAGCGACGTGATGATCGTGGCGAATGCGGCGCCGATCACGATGCCGACTGCCATGTCGAGCATGTTTCCCTTGGCAGCGAATTCCTTGAATTCTTTGAGCATGGCGGGCCTCCGATTCTCAGGATACGGCAGGATATAACGATATCTGAATCTACTCGTGACGTTCGGCTGCGGACAACGGATCAGGTCGGCGGGAATCTCGCGCCCGATCCGACGGGCATCCTGCCCGGCTGATCGGTTGTCTTACTCGGGTGCCGGAACGCACCGCCCGGTCTATCTTTCCCTCCCGTCCAGAGGCTTCATTGGCAAGGGACATGGCAGTATGACAGCAGTTCGCGAGTTGGAGAAGCCAGCCGAATGAAGGA
>JAENXO010000619.1 GCA_016649455.1 Gemmatimonadota bacterium
CGATGACGAGCAGAATTCCGAATGCCAGGTGCAGGATCGTCGAGGCGAGAAGCGCCCCGGGCGGCGGTCGACGCGAGGGTCGCGACGTCCGCTCCTCATTCGATACGCCCCGGGATTCCGGCGATCTACCGTTCGACAACCCGCTCCCCCACCTTCACGATTCCGAAAATGACCCCGTCCCCGTTCAGCGCTCCAGCTCCGGTTCGGCTACCAGGCTCACCGCTTCGATTTCCGCGTGCTTGAGCGTGCCGATTACCCACAGCACGGAGCCGTAGGCAACGTCCGTGTCTCCCTTCACGTATACCGTCTCCGCCCCTCTACGCTCCACGAGCGCTCCGATCGCTGCGGCGAACTCGTCCCGGTTGACCTCGTCATCCTCGACGAATATCCGGCCATCCCGGTCGATGGAAATCACGAGCCCTTCGCTGACCTGGAACGGCGCCGCCGGCGCCTTCGGAAGCGTGACTTCGACACCTCCCTGGAGAATCGGGGCCGTAATCATGAAGATCACGAGCAGCGTGAACGCCACATCCACCAGGCTCGTCACGTTGATTTCGGCCCGGACCGGGAGTCCACCGTGGCTGTCATTCCGCGATGCCCGACCGATCATACGCGGCCTTCCCTCGCCAGCGTTCCGATGAACTCGGCGGCGAAGCCCTCCAGCTCGCCGGTGAACAGGCCGAGCTTCCCGGCGAAGTGGTTGTACGCAATCACGGCCGGGATCGCGACGGCGAGCCCGACTACCGTCGTGATCAGCGCTTCGGCGATTCCCGGAGCGACAGCCGCGATGTTCGCGCTTCCCTGGCTCGTGATTCCAATGAACGAATTCATCACGCCGACCACAGTGCCCAGCAGCCCCATGAGGGGGCTGACCGATCCGATGATCGCCAGCCACGTGAGTCCCTGTGCCATGTCGTCGCGTTCCTCGGAGAGTTCCTTCTCCAGCACGAGCCGCAGGGCCTCGAGCTGGGCCGGCGTGAGTCCGGGACCGGTATGCACTTCATCCCGCAGGGCCGTCGGTCGCAGCTCGGTGAAGAAATTCACCCCCCGGCGGAAGACGCGGGTATAGGGAGACTCTGGAAGGCGGGTCAGGGTCTGGTACACGTCCCGCAGTCCCGCCGCATCATCCATCGCGGCAACGAACTCGTTACCGCTGGCGCGCACCCGCCGGAACTCGGTCCACTTCCAGAAGATGAGTACCCAGGAAAGGAGCGAGAACGCCGCGAGGACGATCAGAATGATCTTCGTCATCGGCGTCGCGCCGAGCACGAGGTCCCATGGACGCGACGCCATCTGCTGGCCCGCCTGGAGCAATGCTGGAAATACTGACAACGACATGTCCTGAAACCTCAGCTCTCGTTCGCGATATGTTCAAACGTGCGGCGCAGTCCCTGTTCGAGCGGAACCTCGGGAGCCCACCCGAGCCCTCGCAGCTTGTCCGTGCACAGACAGCTGCGAAGAAGTTCCCCCGTCCGCGCGGGCGCGTGCTGCATTTCGACCTCCGTCCGGGCCACACTGATCAGGGTCCGGCCAAGCTCGACCACCGTCGTCTCCTGCTCCGTGGCAACGTTGAATGCCACATCGTCGATCGACTCCGGCTCGGGCAGCGCGGCCTCAGTCAGCGCCAGATTGGCGCGTGCCACGTCCCCGGCGTAGACGTAGTCCCGGGTCTGCAGACCATCCCCGAACA
>JAENXO010000561.1 GCA_016649455.1 Gemmatimonadota bacterium
AGTTAGAGAAGGTACGAGAACGGGCGATCCGGGGGACCGCCCGATAACCGGCTCGGAACTCCGCGTTTGCGGCCCAAAACGCAACGAGACGGGCCTACCGGAGGGAGCATGATGAAGTCTCGTCCACTCACTTCGACCGCTTCGATCCTGGTCGTCGCGTTCCTGGCGGCAAGCTGCAGCAACAAGAACGTAAGCCGCATCGAGCCCGACACGGTGACGGACCTGTCCGGCCAGTGGAACGACACCGACTCCCGGCTCGTCGCCAATGCGTTGATCGAGCAAAGCCTGACTGACCCGTGGCTGGGACGGTACAGCAACGCGAACGGCGGCAATCCGCCGACCGTGATCGTCGGGCAGTTCCGGAATCGTTCTACGGAGCACATCCCGGTCAGCACGTTCGTGAACGACCTCGAGAACGCCTACATCAATTCGGGCGCGGTCACGGTCGTGATTGGTGACGCACAGCGTGAGCAGATCCGTGATGAGCGGGATGACCAGCAGGACAATGCCCGCGCGGACACGAGGGCAGGGCTCGGACAGGAGCTCGGGGCCAACTACGTCCTCCAGGGTGAGTTGAACTCGATGCAGGACGAGGAAGAGACTACGCGCTTCGGTGCGACCCGGAAGGAGCAGATCGTCTTTTACCAGGTCGATGCGAGGCTGGTGGACCTCGAGAGCAACGCCGTGGTCTGGGCAGGCCAGCACAAGATCAAGAAGTACATCGAACGCAAACCGTTCGGACTCTGACCACGCGGCTCACGACGAGACCTCCTGCGGAGGGGGAAAGACGATGAATCGATATCTATTGCTCGGAATGCTGTTTCTCCTGACTGCCTGCGTGCCCAAGAAGGTCGAAGAGCAGCCGATCATGGAGAACAACCAGCGGGCCGGCGACGCCTCGGCCACCGTCGCTGCGGCGTCGGCACAGGCGGAGCAGGACCGTGCCAACGCATCGGCCGAGCGTGGCGCCATCCAGGCGGAAGCGCTGGCCGATTGCGCTCCCGCGATATGCGATGCCGTGGTGCGGGGCGAGATCGCGCTCGGGATGAACGAGGTGCAGGTTCTCGCGGCGACCAGAACGACCGGGGATGCCTGGACGATCCGCCATTCCGGACCGTCCCTGGTAATGGTTCCGGAAGACGAGCGGGTCGTGCCGTCGGATGTGGTCGGCAACGTCGCCATGGTCCAGCTGGCCGATAACCGGGTGAGCCGGTACGGGTACTCGGAAGCCCAGGGAATCCGACTGGTCGATGAACCGTACGACGCGACGACCGAGGGACGGGCCGAGGCGCTCGCCGAGTCGCTCACCCGGGAGGGTGACGAATTGGCAGCCCGGGGAGATCTCGATGCCGCCCTCGATCGGTACGATCGGGTGAGTGTCCTGACGCCCGGGGATCCGATGGTCGACTACAAGATCGCCGCGGTGCTCGACAAGGCTCTGCGCCCGTACGAGGCCATGATCCAGTATCAGCTGTTCCTGCACCGCCTCAACCTCGAGACGATCGAAGCTGAGGGCGCGGCAGCGGCACAGCTCGCCGAGGCGATCGCACTGGCGCAGCAGCGCCTCGTGATTCTGGAGCGCCAGGCGCGCTGACCGGCCATGTTGAGGCGAGCTCTCGCTCTTTGCGTGTGCCTGCCTCTCGCCGGCTGCGTGTTCGGCCCCGGACGCGTCGGCCCTGATGGGCTGTCCGGGTACGATACTGATCTTCGGAGCATCGCCCGGCAGGGCGACTTCGATCGCGCGCTCGAGCTGACGGAGGAAGGGGAGGACGACGCGGGGGATGACCTTCTCCGCATACTCCATCGTGCGGTACTGCTCCGGTACGACGGGCAGTACGAAGAGAGCAATCGACTCCTCCAGGAAGCAGCCCTCGAGATCGATGACCGCTACACGAAGAGCGTGTCGCGTGCCGCTCTCTCGATGCTGACCAACGACAGAGCCCTCGCCTACAATC